>PKYU01000492.1 GCA_003132765.1 Chitinophagaceae bacterium
TAAGGGAACTTTAAAATTACGTTTAGCCAATAAAATTATCAATTGGGAAACTTTCAATGCATTCTCGATGGATGATGACTTGTTTCTTAAATTCTATAATTATTTAATAGAAAATAAGGTTCAGCATATTTATTCTTATGTTTCAACCTTGCTCCAATTTATCAAATTTGTTGAAGCTAAAAAACTAGTTCTGCCTCCAATAAAGTCTATAATTACAACTGCAGAGGTATTAACAGTATATGCTAAAGAACAAATTGAAGAGGCTTTTAATACCAAAGTGTTTAATGGGTATGCTTGTGGAGAAATAAATGGAATTGCCTACCAATGCGAGCATAGATCTGGATTTCATATTTCAATGGAAAGATGCATTGTTGAAGTAGTAGATGATAAAGGAGAAATTTTGCCATATGGGCAGTATGGCCGCCTGGCAATTACAGATTTTTACAATCATGCTATGCCGCTAATACGTTATATAAATGGCGATGAAGGTATATTGACGGATGAAAAATGTGCCTGCGGAAGAAACCTGATAAGAATAAATGAAATTGCGGGGAGAACAAGTGATATTATTGATAGCCTGAACAATAAAAAAGTTCACAGTACATATTTTCATGTGGTATTTATTCCCAAATTAGATTGGCAAAAAAAATATGGATTGAAAAAATATCAATTTATTCAGGAATCTGTTGATACTCTAAAGGTAATTATGAATCTGGAAATTAATCCACCCGAAATTGAAATAGAGGAAATGAAAAATATTTTGCGTGAACAATTCGGTCCAATGAAGATTAATTTTACTACCAATGTAAATGATTTTGAAAATTCGGCAGGTGGTAAGTTTGCCTGGGCAATAAATAAGACCCGTACTAAAATTAGGAAAAATGAATTCAAAATTGATTAACATCTAATCTGCGGAAAATGGTTATTTTATAAATGAAAATATTAATGATACAAGTGGGAAATCCCGTAAACGAAAAAATAGAGTTCCCGGATGAAAAGTATATACAACGAAAGTCATTAGTGGATGGCAAATTAAGATATTACTTAAAGCAAAATATTATTAACTCTGACTCCCAAATGCAGTCAATACTCGATCAGGGAGTTCAGGTTGAGTATGGTCATTTTTCCGGTAGAAAANNAGGTCTTAGAATAAGAAGATTATCGAAAAAAAAGGATATTGATTTGGTACACGTATTTTGGGGAAGTTCTACAGCAATATTTACATTGATATTTTCTGCTAAGCCAGTAGTGATTTCCTTTTGTGGCAGTGATCTTTTGGGCTCCAAAGATTCAAATGGAAAATTGACTTTGGGCGGTCGAATTAGCCGATTGCTTTCTCAAATTTCAGCGCTGGGCTCACATGCAAACATTGTGAAGGCAGAAAAAATGGTGTCTCAACTTTGGTCTTTTAGTAGAAAGAAAACCTTTGTGATACCTAATGGAGTGGATTTAAAAAGCTTTTACCCAATAAGCAAGGATGTATCTCAGGCATATATTAATTTTGATTCTCAAAAGAAATATATCTTGTTCTTTGCTTCTAATGGACAACATGTAAAGAACATAAAATTAGCAGAAAAGGTATATAGCATCGTAAAACAAAGTAAGGCCGAAACAGAATTCATCCACGCTTTTAATATACCTCAGGAAAGGTTATTATATTATTATAATTCGTGTGATGTAATGTTACTTACATCATTTCATGAGGGTTCTAATAACTCAATAAAAGAGGCTCGGGCTTGCAATCTCCCTATTGTTTCGGTGGATGTGGGTGATATTAAAGAGCGGCTCAACCAAGTAAAAAACTGTTTTGTATTAAAAAATTGGGACGCGGAAAAGCTGGCTGAAAAAATACTATATATATTTAATAAAGGAGAAAGAAGTAATGGATCAGCCTATTCCGGAGATGTGGATCTGAACCTAATTGCAAAAAGAATTATCGATGTGTATAAAGGAATTCTAAACAAGGCATGATGATAATTATAGATTATGGGATTGGTAACCCAGGTTCCCTTCAAAATATGCTGAACAGAATTGGTGAAAATGCCATAATTTCTTCTGATAGAAAGGAAATTTTAGCGGCAACAAGAATTGTTTTACCTGGAGTAGGAACTTTTGATACGGGGATAAAAAATCTTAAATCCCTTGGATTAATTGAAACTTTAAATGAAGCCGCTCTAGTTCGGAAAATACCTGTTTTGGGAATATGTTTGGGAGCTCAATTGATGTTAAACGAAAGTGAAGAGGGAAATGAAAAAGGTCTGTGTTGGGTAAATGGCAAAGTGGTTAAGTTTAGCGAAAAATATTCCCACGTAAGGGATCTTCACATGGGATGGAATAACCTGATTAATGTTGATTCGGCTGCGCTATTTNNCATTTTAGCTTTGATGAAATGAATTACATCACCTCATTGTGCAAATATGGATATGAATTTCCTTCCTCATTTCAGAAGGGAAATATTTATGGAGTGCAATTTCATCCCGAAAAAAGCCATCAATTTGGAATAAGGTTACTCAAAAATTTTATTGCTTCTACATGAAACGGGCAAGAGTAATACCGGTATTGTTATTGCATAATTCCGGTCTTTATAAAACTATTAGATTTAGTGAATACAAATATATTGGGGATCCAATTAATGCTGTTAGAATTTTTAATGAAAAGCAATGTGATGAGATAATATTATTAGATATATCAGCGACTAAAAGGAATAATGAAATTAACTATAAGCTTATTAAGGAAATTGCAACGGAATCTTTCATGCCAATGGCCTATGGAGGCGGAATTGGTAAATTAACGGAAATTGAAAAAATATTAAAACTGGGTTTAGAAAAGGTGGTTATCAATTCTGTATTATTTTATGAACCTGATTTTCTAAAACATGCAGTTAAAGAATTTGGAAGTTCTACAATTGTTGCTTCGGTCGATATCAAGAAAAATATATTCGGTAAACAAATTGTTTATAGTCATTCCGCCAAACCAATTTCCATTACGGATCCTATTTTGTATCTGAAAACCCTGGAGGAAACCGGAGTTGGTGAGATAATGGTTAATGACGTCGAAAGAGACGGAACCCAAACCGGATACGATCTTGATTTGATAAATAAATTAAGTAATTCAGTAAAGATTCCTTTTATTGCCGCAGGAGGTTGCAGAAATCTGGAAGATATAAAAAACACATTTTCAAAAACAAGTATATCAGCAACTGCAGCTGGTAGTATGTTTGTATTTCAGGGCAAGCATAGAGCTGTATTAATTAGTTACCCTTCTCCTGAAGAAATAAAAATGATAACCCATAATGACTTTAGATAATTATAAACAATGTACTAAAACTATTATGGATAATATTGCCGATCCGCAAATTATTTTTGACGACAAAGGTGTGTGCAATTATGTTCGGGAATACGAACGACTTGTTAGGATGAGAATTCCTCCAAGTGGTAAATTGGAAGAGAATCTGAGATTAATAATTGACAAGATTAAAAGTGCGGGCAAAGGCAAGGAATATGATTGTATAATAGGTCTGAGCGGAGGAGTAGATAGTAGTTATGTTGCGTATCTGGTCGTTCAATATGGGTTGAGACCTTTAGCTATTCATCTTGATAATGGATGGGATAGTGAATTGGCAGTAAGTAACATTGAGAAACTTATAAAAAAACTAAATATCGATTTATTTACTGAAGTTCTTGATTGGAATGAGTTTAAAGATATTCAATTATCCTATCTAAAAGCATCTGTACCTGATGGAGAAATTCCAACTGATCATGCTATATATGCAACCCTTTATAAATATGCTTCAAAATTTAAGATAAAGTATATTCTAAGCGGCACGAATATCAGAACTGAAGGTATTCTTCCCCGTTCCTGGGCCCGGGGGCATTTAGATTTTAAATATATTAAGGGTATAGTAAAAAAATTTGGTAAGGTAAAAATCAGGCAATTTCCCCACCTAACACTTTTTAGGCTTTTACTTTACAATCTTTTTGGCAATTTGAAAATGATTTCTCTCCTGGATTATGTAGACTATAATAAAAGTGATGCAACAAAAATACTTGAAGATAATTTGGGATGGATTAGATATGGATCCAAACATTATGAATCTGTTTATACAAGATTTTATCAGGGGTTTATTTTGCCGAGAAAATTTAATATTGATAAAAGAAAGGCACATTTATCTACTCTAATTTGTTCTGGACAAATAGATAGGGAGAGCGCATTGAATGAGATAAAATTACCACCGTATTTAGATTCCGATTTGTTGAGGCAAGATTTAGAATTTGTTAGAAAAAAACTTAATATAACTCAAACTGAATTTGATAAAGTTATGGATGCTCCCCCAAAGAGTATAAATGACTTTCCCAATAATTTCGAATTGATTGAGAAATTTCGCACAATCTATAATTTCCTGAAAAAGAGAAAAATTATCTAATTAATTTATTGTTTTTAATTATTATCATTAATATCGTCAATTTTTCCTTATTATGATAGATTATACAATTGCAGATTTTGATTCCGGAAATATTGTTGAATTATCTGAGCTGCATGTGAAAGCCTTTAAAGGCAGCATGAATACCCGAATGGGAAAAAAATATGTTAAAGACTTCGNNTTTATTGGTTTTCACAAAACGAATCTTGTATAACTCTTAAAGCGGTAGAAAAGAAAAGAATTATTGGATATATAGTTGGGGCTCCAATCGGATATGGAAATAAAATGAACAGGGACCTCTTGAAAACCGGGGTTTGGGGAATCCTAACACATCCTTCAATTTTGTTAAGCAAACGATTTTCTAAAACTATACTGGCCCGCTTCAAATTACTTTTTCAGACAAATAATAAGAATAGCGATGCAAATAAGTTTGAATTAAGAGGGAAAGGAATTTCCTTGGTAGGTATTGGCGTTGATCCTGCGTATAATGGGTTAGGCATTGGTCAAAATCTAATTTCCGCATTTGAAAAAAAAGCAACTCAATTAGGAATGGTGTATATGAGGCTTTCAGTTTATGATAATAATTTGCGTGCAATAAGGCTTTATGAAAGATCAGGATGGTCAAGACTTACAAATGATGGTAAGACATTGTATTATTATAAAAATATTTCGGGGAATTTATGATTCAACTTAGCATAATCATTCCTTTACATAACGAAATTAATTATATTGACCTTTTGATGCAATCCGTTTTACAAAACGATGGAATTGATAAAGAAATATT
>PKYU01000373.1 GCA_003132765.1 Chitinophagaceae bacterium
TCATTCCTGGCCTCAGAGTAATCGTTCCAGTGGTGTTGCGCTTCCATATCTATCGGGCTTATTTTCCATTGCTTCAAAGGATCTTTCTCCCGGTCCTTTAACCTTTTTTCCTGCTCCTCTTTATCGATGTCGAGGTAATATTTTAAGATAATAAGGCCGGATTGACTAAGCATTTTTTCAAAAAGATCCACCTCTTTGAAAAACGATTTGTATTCTTTTTGGGTACAAAATCCCATCACTTTTTCCACGCCAGCCCTGTTATACCAGCTTCGGTTGAAAAACACAAATTCACCTGATGCAGGCAGATGGCCTGAATAGCGCTGAAAATACCATTCGTGTATTTCTCTGTCAGAAGGCTTACTCAGCGCAACAATTCTTGTTTCACGCGGACTGAGATGCATGGTTATTACCTTAATGGTTCCATCCTTTCCCGAAGTATCTCTTCCTTCAAGTATTACCAATAATTTCAATCCGGAAGCAATAATTTCTTTCTGCAGTTTTACTAACTCAATATAGAGTTCATACAGCAATTTTTTCTTTTTCCTGATCATTACGATATGGGTAAGTGTAATATTGTCTAATTATTAATTCATTATTTGTTAAATAAAAACGAATGATATGAGTAAGCCAATCACTATCAGAATGCCGAATCCGGCAATTAACTGCTTCCTGATTGATTTATCACAAAGCATTATTCCATAAATCATTTTAAGCAAATTATTACTGGTTGAGGCATTTATGATTGCTACTACCAGAAAGATATTTTCCAAATTCCATTTACTTTGAAGAAGACTGAGGATAAAAGGATCTATGTCCGTAACGCCCACTACAAAGGAGAGCACGTTTATGCCTCCGGTCCCGTAGGTCCTGGTTACAAAGCCGGTAGCTACAGAAAAAAAGATAAACAGCGCTGCAAATATAAAAGCCGTCTTAAATTCGAGAGGATTGGTATGAACATTTATTAAAGGAGTTGAGGTGTTTTGACCGTCCGGAACTTTATGAGTTTTCTGGTAATAAAGAGCGATTAAGCAGGATGCCAGGATCAGCGCCCCAAAAAAGGGAGCTAATTTCATGGCGATATCCTTATTAAATATATATGCCAGCAGGAATATCCTAAGGTACATCATGGTTGTTGCAAGGATTATTGCAGAAATAACCCTTTTGTCTTCAGGCATTTCCTTACTTTTTCTTGCAAGAATAAAGGTAGTGGCTGTACTGCTGTATAGCCCTCCTAATATACCTGTTAGAANNTGAGTTCTTAAGAAGATAACTAAAATAAGAAATGCCGGACACGGCTACAATTGCTAACCAGAATTTGTAGGGAGAAATATTTATGTCAGCGGAGATTGGTTGATCAGGCAGTAATAGCAGAATCACTCCTGCAAGCACAAGGAATTTAGCTAACGTTATGAACTCATGATTATCGAANNATTCTGTAATTACCAAAACACTCACAACTATTAATAGAACGAGCCATGCTGGTTGTGTATAAACCAATGGAGCGAGGCAATAGGTTATCAGGGCTGTAACCAGGGAAGTAATACCGTAAGTTTTCTGTTCTTTAATTTTTTCCAAATAATAAATCGCGAGCAATACTGAAACAACAGCACCGCCGCCAAGAAAAAGGAACATCGTTTTTGGACTGATGATGTAAAGAATGAACCCTAAAATTCCAATTAGTTTGAAAGTTCTGTCGGTGCCAAAGCGGGTTTCAAATTGCTGTTCTATATAATGAACTCTTTGCTCCAGCCCGATAAGGAGTGAAAACAAAACCACCAACAAAAACTTTATGAAATCAGGAGGTATGAGTTGTGAAATTTCCTGGAACATCTTTATCCTGCAATGATTGAATAAGTGTGAATAAAAAGACAGTCATTTTCCCTTCCTGAATTTAATATCTTTTCAATTAATGCACAAACTTAACTTAAATAAAATGACTTTTCTATGATACTCAAAGAGCGCCTTATATTCATACTTTAACTTCCTGTAAGTGATAAGTTAATGAACCGGGTTTAAAAAAAAGAATACACTTAACCCTCTGATATCCATTTTTTTGCCTTTTCCAATTCCACATTCGGAAATACCCGAAGCTTGCAAAAAACAATAAACCATAGAATTTCGCAAGTTCGTTGATCATCGAGTGATCTGATACTAATGCAACCCTATCCCATGACGTTAGATGTTTCATTCCGATTTTGGCATCATCAATCATGGCTGAAAAATCGAAACCCGTATAGTCTTTTCCCAAATCATACAGCATCCGTATCTTTTTGTGTGTGTTCAATTTTTCTTCAACAGCAGGTATCAATATTGTTTCATAATCCTTTCCGGTAATTTTTCCTTCCGCAGAAACCCCAGCACATTTGGAGGTAAATCATTTATTATCTTAAGCATATGTTTATTTTTTATCAGTGATTGATAATCTTCTCTAAGTACTGTGAAGATTTATTTCATGATCAGGTCAAAAATAATCTTCTGGAAATGAGCCATAAATGATTTCTGTTGCTGCATCTGCTGATACTTGTCATCTTCTTATTTCATGATTACTTTGTTACTTGTTCCCGGAGAGAATTAAGATATAAGATGTAAGCCTATGGCCATTTGTAAATGTTTATGAAATGCTGATCACAATCCTGATTGCTTCCGGCTGATAAAGATCAGTTTCCCGAGTGCTAAAAATCATGACCCTTATTTTTCTAATACCATAACTTT
>PKYU01000290.1 GCA_003132765.1 Chitinophagaceae bacterium
GAACCTAGCATATCAATAACTGCAAATAAAGTGAATGTAATAGTAACTGTTTCTTTAAGAGAAAAATTGGCAAAATCGGCCATAATTTTTTTTGTAAAAATAAGTTACTTCATATGAGATGTAAAATCAAGGCCCAATAATTAATAATTAATTTCAGTGTAAATGTTGCCAGCACATTGTTGATACTACAAAATAAAATTTGGCGCGAATGAAAAGAATCCGAATATAATTTATTCAAATTGCGGCACCGGTAAATTAAAATAATGACTTTTTGTTTTGTCGAGCCTAAGTGAAATCAGTTGAAAATTAGCCGATGTAGGCTTAAGGTTAATATATTTATCTATGATTGCCCGTTGGCGGTATAAGATAAAAGTATTGGCAACTGTAGGATTTATTTTATTGAGATTTACTTCGGATTCAATATCTTCCATAGAGGGCACATAGGTCAAGGCAATCTGTTGAAGATTCAGTTCTTTCCCGATATTTTCCACTTCCTCCAGCCTTTTCGTTTTATTGTAATTATTTTCATTACCATAAACAAAATAAACTTTCAGGTACTTACCTCTTTTCGTGCTTCCTGGTCAAGAAAAACCAACCACTTATTAATGTCTTCCCAATTCGGATGATTGCCAACGAAATAAATTATTCCATGATACCGTCCGTATTTACAAATAGGGCAAGCCCTTGTCCCGCGATCCGGGCCCCATGCATGAAATGGAACGAAGGATGGATTATCTTCCCCGATTTCCAGTCCTGATTGTATACCGGGTTTGCTATTTTCAGGATAGTTGGGAATGTTCAATCCCAATATAATATCATGTTCGGCTATTTGTAAATCTCCTTGTTGTACAACTCTTAATATACCGCTGCCTCCCCGGTTTTCAAGTGCCTTTCTTTTTAAAGTTGTTAATAGTTTATCATCGTCAAAAACAAATTCATCAATATAATATTCTTTAGAAATGCAGGGTTCCTTAATGGCGGGATGAATTTGAGCCGGTATCTCACTATTGGGATATGGTGCAGGCCTTACTGTATAAATGGAATATTTTCCATTGGCATCCGATTTAACCCAGCCACGTATATAACCATGCCGGGCTACTCTTTTGTCCAACCCCTTTTTATTGGCATAAAGCCCGTTAATATCAGTATGATAATAATAGAGGATTACGTTGGGAGCCGGTGTTCTTCCATCACGCTTAAAAATAGTTCCAGTAATTAATAATTTTTGTCCCTTTTGTTTCAAACCGGGGCTGGTGTCTGTGGAGTTAATAAGGGCTGGCATTCCGATATACATAAAATCACCATTTTCAGATGGCCCTCCCGCTACTTTATTTTCATTTCCTATTCCTTGTAATGGCGTCGTTGATTGGGATTGATTGGATTGCCCGTTACATCCTGATATAATGTTAAGGAATATAAGCAAGATTCCTATATAGTGTAAATGCTTCATAATAAGATAAGATTAGCTGAGGATGATTAATACAACTTAATAGGTTAGTACAAGAGTTACTTACCAAATATAACAAAATCGATACGCATTTAAAAATCAATAATGGTTAAAATAATAATTTCTTTGAATTAAGATATTCAAACAGACTGAATTTATATATAACGGTTATGAATAAATGTTAAATATTATTTACCTTTTTTGAAAAAGGAAGGAGCATTTTCAATAAATTGCCTTTATAAAGATACCTGCACCCCGGCATTCATATTAAATCCTTTGGTAGTAAATCCCCTTGTCACAAAATATTTTTGGTTGGTTATATTTTGAAAATCTGCGAAGAGGCTCACCTTTTTATTAATGGTATACCTACAGTAAAAACCCAGTGTATAATAACTGTTCAACACATAAGGCGCTGCCTGGTATTGGGGCTCATATGCTTTGCTTACTGATTTGAAATGAGTAGATAAATAAATATTCTTATTCAATTGGTAATTCAAAGAAAGAATTAGAATATTTTTTGGTCTTTTGTATAAATTAAAATAGGAAGAGTCTTTACCCGGCATTTCCTGTGTGGTTACTTTTCCATTTACAAAGGTGTAATTAGTCGATACAGAAATTGTTTTAGATATTTTTACCGACACTTCCGCTTCAATACCATGATCATTTTGTTTATCGCCATTGATGTAATAACTGGCATAGGAAACAGGGTCTGTATAAAACAGAATAACATCCTTTCCGTTTCTTATAAAGCCTGTAGCCCTTGCATTGAATTTATCTGAATAGTATTGAATGCCCGTTTCATAACTGGCAGTTTGTTCTGGTTTCAAATTTTTATTACCATACTCGGAATACAATTGATACAACGAGGGCACCCTGTAACCCGAAGCAACATTTGCATAAATTTTATAATGTTCATGAATTAAAAAAAACGGATTAAAAGTATAGGTAAAATTATTTCCATAAATACTGTGATGGTTCCACCTGCCACCGAGGTCGAGGTTAAATCCATTTTTTGATTTAAAGAAAACGGAAGCATAGCCGCTTAGCTGGTTCGTTTTGGCACTATCAGGAGATATANNTAATCGGGATAGTAAATATATACCTGCCGGGTTTTGTTTTGCCGGTAATCCATGCCTGCAAGGAATTCAATATTCTTACCGAGATTAAGGCTGGTATATAATTCAGAAAAACCTGAAGTTCCGTTATATGTTCCTTTTTGGTAAGTGGTAGTACCGGGAAAGGGTAAGGTATCATCCAGAAAATTCCTGTTGAAAATATTGTAATTGTATTGCAACCTGATAAAGCCGTTATTTAATTTGTAATCAGCTGTAGCACCGGCAATAGTATTATCATTATGATAAGTGTAATTCTTATCATCGGTAAATGCGCCTGCATCTAAATCAGCATGGTTTTTATTATATTTTCCAAAAAGCCTTACATCAATTTTTTTGACTGGCTTAATGGTATAATTCAATTGAAATACATCCTGTTTAAAACCATCTTTATCAAAACCGGCTTTCCCTGTTGAATCGTAGGCTGAAGAAAATCCCTTACTATACACTTTATTATAAGAAATAAAAGACGTCTGCCCTTTGCCGTTATCTCCACTCATAGAAATGCTTCCCTGCCAGGTATTATAACTACCTGCTGAAAGATCAACATGCAGGTTAAAAGGTTTTTTTTCTNNGTTGCTTATGATATTTATTACCCCCGCAACAGCATCGGAGCCATATAAAGCAGATTGGGCACCTTTTAATATTTCTATTCTTTCTATATTTTCCAACGCAAAATTATTCAGGTCAAATTCATTGGTAATTCCTGAAGGATCGTATAATGGAATACCATCAAGCAAAATCAATGTGTTCGCCGATGAGGCCCCTTCAGTATATACAGTTTGATTAGTTCCTAAATTATTATCAGCGCCATTGATCATTAGTCCAGCCTGATCATTCAGCACCTCGCCAATAGATTTGCCATAACTCTTTTGTAACTGGTCCTGTGTGATGATATCCACCACTTTTCCGGTCTCACTTTGTTTTTGGGGAAATTTGTT
>PKYU01000415.1 GCA_003132765.1 Chitinophagaceae bacterium
TTTTCATCTCATGTCTATCCTGAGCCCGGTTGATAAAAACCTCGCGGTTGTATATTCACCACTGATGTCGATTGCATTCAGGAATTACCTTTGGAAGAAGGGATACGAATTAATCGAAGTGCCAGATGATGAATTTGAAACGATGGGTTGCAATGTGTTGGCGCTATCTCCGCGGGAATGCCTTTTGGTATCGACAAACAGCAAAACAAAATCATTGCTCCAAAAAGCAGGATGCAAAGTGATAGAATATATGGGAAATGAAATAAGCGTGAAAGGCGGGGGTGGACCTACCTGCCTCACGAGGCCTGTGTGGAGGGAGGTTTAATTCACATCATGCACTTTTCTCCTGATATTAATGAAGGCTAATTACCCTGGTTATTTTCCATTCATTGTTTTTGTTTTGCCAGATAATTACAAATCGTCCAACCTTAGACTTTGTTGAAGCTGGCTCCTGGTTATTGTGGAATTTATGATAACCAAATTCCACTGCTCCAAAGTTTTTGATTGGATAAACCTCGATGCTGCCTTTTACCAGTTCTCTCGTTACCTTACCACAAATATTTCTTTTTGTTGCATCAACAATCTCCTGTATGGAAGTCATTATGCCGCCCTGGTCATGATAAAATTCAATATCGTCTGAATAGAAGGAAGCATATTTGGCAAGGTTGATGTCACAGGTATTGTACGCTGAAAAAAACAGGCTGTCTAACTGCACAATTGTATCGTACAATTCCTGGTCGTCCGGCTTATACGCTAATGATTCCCGATTTATCTTTTTTGTGCCGGAACAAGCGATCATGAAAAGGCAAACAACTGAAATGGTAAAGATTCTTATTATTGCTTTCATTGATTGTCTTTCAAAAAAATATATAAAAATTGCGGAGCACTAAGGACGCCTGCAACATATTCCTAAATACTTTTATAAAAATCCGGCTTCTTTAATCTGCTTTTTATAGTTCGTAAACCGCTGCCTCAAATGGCTGCAATGAATTATTGTAGGAGCCCTTACCATAATTATCAATTAAAAGCGTCGCTTTGCTGAGATCAATTCCTGTATTTACTGTTCCCGGGGTTGTCTTAAAATTCAACATAACCAATAATTTTTTTCCGTCCATTTCCCTGGTGTAAGCATATACATCAGAATTATCTTTATCGAGCAAGGTGTATTTACCATAAGTGAATACAAGATTTCCCCTTCTCAGTTGAATTAATTTTTTGAAATAGTTGAGGCAACTGGAACTGTCCTTTTCCTCTGCCGCCGCATTTACAGTTGTATAATTTGGATTGACCTTAATCCAGGATTTGCCTTTAGTAAATCCTGCATTGGCACTGGCATCCCATTGAAAAGGAGTTCTGCTGTTATCCCTGGCCGTAATTTTTTGATCGTTTAAAAACTCCAACAGGTTACCTCCCTTATTTTTTATCTGCTGGTACATAGATATGGATTCTATGTCTTTATAATCTTCAATTTTGTCAAACTTAATATTATCCATCCCTAATTCATCGCCTGCATAATAATATGGGGTGGCCCTCATAGTTAGTATGAAGGTGGTCAGCATTTTAGAAGAAAGCTCTCTCCATTCAGGGCTGTCATTTCCCCATCTCGAAACCATTCTTGGCTGGTCGTGGTTACCGAGGTAAATGGTTCCCCAGCCCTTTTCTGCAAATACGCTGTCCCATTTTGAATATACATTTTTAAATTCCACCAGGTTAACTCCACCNNTGAATTTACCGGGAACAAAACCCAGGCTCACCCCTTCAAAATGATAGAGCATATTGAGTTCGTGCCGGTCTGCATCCACAAAATTATATGCAGTAGTAGTTGTTACTCCTGCGCCTTCCGCTACAGACATGCAATCATATTTGCTCAGTACTTCACTGCTCATTTCTTTTAGATAATCATGCAGGTGCGGACCAGATGCCATATAATGATCCCATTGACTGCCATATTTCTCATCAAGTTCCTTTTGTGTTATCACCGGGAAAGTTGTGTCTTTCGCAATAAATGGAATTACATCCATTCTGAAACCGTCAATACCTTTATTGAACCAGAATTTCATCATAGTAAAAATCTCCTGCCTGAGCTTTGGATTTTCCCAATTCAGGTCCGGTTGTTTGTAGGAAAAATAATGCAGGTAGTAAGCATTCGTCAGTGTATCATATCGCCATCCGCTGCCGTCCACTTCAAAAGCACCCGGCCGAAAAGCGGGTTTTCCCCTTTCTGCATTCCACCAGTGATAATAATCGCGGTATGGATTTGTCCTGCTGCTGCGGGATTGTAAAAACCACGGATGTTCATCACTGCTGTGATTCACTACAAGGTCCAGTACTAGTTTTATTTTTCGTTCATGCAGCCCATTCAGGAGGGTGTCAAAATCCGCCATAGTTCTNNCAAAATCTTTCATGATGGCTTCGTAGTCGCTTATATCATAACCATTATCTGCATTTGGGGATTTGAAAATAGGATTGAGCCAGATCACATCAACGCCAAGGCTTTTTATATAATCAAGCTTTGAAATAATTCCTTTCAGGTCGCCAATACCATCACCATTGTCATCTTTAAAGCTTCGTGGATAAATCTGGTACACTACCGCTTCTTTCCACCACTTCCGGTTAAGGCTATCTGCATTGTTACTTGCAGCGTCTTCAGTTTTCGAATTTGATTTACAGGATATCATAACGGTTGAAATTAAAGCAACATAAAACAAAAATCTAACTATTCTTGAATGCATGGGGAAAATTTTAATGATCAAAATGCTTTTCAGTAAATGTAGTTCATTGAGAAAGATGAAGCAAAAATTTTCCAATTATGATTCTCATTCAGATAAGGTATCCAACCATCACATTAAAAAAAATTTCTGCTTTAGATTATTGTTAAAAGGCAACAATTAAATTGTATCAATTGGACATCCATGAATTATACTTTTGAAATACATAATACCTGAAAAAGGAAAAGGTTTTGAAAGGAATAGCAAACAAGCCAAAAAACCAATAACTTTATTTGAAAAGGACATGTGAAAAAGCAATTTCCGTTTTTACTGTTATTTAGTATTCTTACTGCAATCATGCTGATAGGGATTATTGG
>PKYU01000520.1 GCA_003132765.1 Chitinophagaceae bacterium
AAGCCAATCAGAACATTACCACCGCCAAAGTCGGTGGATTTCTTAGGATAATTTAACTTTTTGCTTAATAATGTCAAAATTGGTTTATGAAAAATTCGGCGGTCCCAATTTCCCGATTCCCGGTAATTTGCTTCCGGCTGGCACCATCTCCTGACAAAATCTTTTATCCTTATTTATAAAACATTATTGCAGAAGTAATATTTTTAGCTAAACTTTGCTAAAAATATTAGTAATTAAGTCATGTACTTAAACTGTAAAACTTACTATAGTTTCCGATATGGTACCTTCTCAACGGAAGAGTTGGTGCGTACTGCTGCAGATAGGGGTGTTTCCTCGCTGGCGCTGACCAATATCAACAATACCTGTGACATTTGGGAGTTCGTACAGCTTTGTAATGGCAATGATATTAAACCCGTGGCAGGCGTTGAAGTACGCAATGAGGATACCTTTCTGTATGTACTGATCGCGGCAAATGCGGAAGGGCTTGCATGGATACATGAATTTCTTTCCCGGCATTTAATGGCAAAAAAGCCCTTTCCGGAAGTAGCAGACAACCCTTTTTTTTATAATGATGTCGCTGATGGATTTGTGATTTATCCTTTTGCCGTAAAGCCATTATCTGAGTTGCTCCCGAATGAGAGGGCCGGCATACGGCCGTGGGAAGTAAATAAACTCATCACTCCGGGATGGAGGAATCATGCAGATAAACTGGTAGTACTGCAGCCGGTTACGTTTCAAAATAAAATCTCTTTCAACCTGCACAGGCTGCTGCGTGCCATCAGTAAAAACTGTTTGCTTTCCAAGTTGCCTGCCGCTGCGCAGGCTTCAGAGGAAGAAACTTTTGTAGCTCCCACTGACCTGTTACAGGCATTCCGGGAATATCCTTTCATTGTTACCAACACCTATAAACTGATGGAGGCATGTGCTGTATCCCTGGATTTTCGTGCCGATAAAAATATGCAGTGCTACAGCGCCGGCAAAGAAGACGATAAAGTATTTCTGCACAAGCTGGCTCACGATGGATTTTTAAAGCGCTATGGTAAAAAAAATAAAACCGCTTTACAGCGACTGGAAAAAGAGTTAAAAATTATAGACGACCTTGGTTTTAATGCATACTTCCTGATCAATAACGATATTGTTCATTACGCCGAATCAAGAGGTTTTTATCATGTGGGTCGCGGCAGCGGCGCCAATTCAATAGTGGCTTATTGCCTCGGCATTACCGACGTGGACCCTTTNNCATTGATTTCAGCCACACAGACCGGGATGAGGTGATCGATTATATATTTAAACGCTTCGGTAGGGGTCACGTAGTCCTGTGCGGCTCCTTCTCCACCTTTAAACATGATGCCGCCATACATGAATTAGGAAAAGTATTTGGTTTGCCTGAAGAAGAGATCAAGGCATTGCAAAGAGCCAATGGCCCGCATGATCATATTCAAAAATTGATATTGCAATATGCAAAATTATTAAAAGGCTTTCCTAACATTATGTCAATTCATCCCTGCGGCATGCTGATCACGGAAGAAAAGATAACCAGCTATGCTACCTGCTTTTTGCCGCCCAAGAATTTTACCGGTGTGCAGATGGATATGTTCACCGCGGAGGATATAGGTATTAATAAGTTTGATATCCTCAGCCAGCGCGGGCTGGGGCATATAAAAGAAGGTTTACATCTTATTAAACAGAATACAGGGAAGGAGATAGACATTCACAACTTTAAAAAGTTCCGTAATGATGAAGGCATAAAAAAACAAATCCGCGAAGCCAATACGATTGGTTGCTTTTACATAGAATCGCCCGCCATGCGGCAGTTATTAAAAAAACTGCGTTGTGATGATTACCTGACGCTGGTGGCAGCAAGCAGTATCATACGCCCCGGCGTGGCGCAATCCGGCATGATGCGTGAATATATTTACCGCTACCACAACAGGGATAAAATTGAATACCTGCACCCGCTTTTTGAAGAACATTTAGGTGAAACTTTTGGTGTAATGGTTTTCCAGGAAGACGTCATAAAAATCGGGCATTACTTTGCCGGGTTAACCCTGGGAGAAGCGGATGTGCTCAGAAGGGCCATGAGCGGGAAGTATAAGAATAATAACAAGTTCTTTATAATAAGGGATAAGTTTTTGCTCAACTGTAAAAACCTCGGCCATCCTGATGAACTGGCAAAAGAAGTGTGGAGGCAGATGGAAAGTTTTGCGGGATATAGCTTTAACAAAGCGCACTCGGCGAGTTTTGCCGTAGAGAGTTATATGAGTCTGTATTTAAAAACGTATTTCCCCAAAGAATTTATGGTAGCCGTCATAAACAACTTCGGTGGTTTTTATTCAAGGGAACTCTATTTCCTGGAATTGCTGAAAACGGGCAGTGTAATCAATGCCCCCTGCATAAATAACAGCGAAGTATACACGAATATAAAAGGGAATGAAGTATATGTGGGATTTATTCATGTCAAGCGGTTGCAATCAAAATTCGTTGAAATAATTATTGAGGAAAGAAAAGTAAACGGTCATTACCTGCACCTTCAGGATTTTATTGAACGCACCAATGCAGGCCTGGAGCAGTTAAATACTTTGATCAGCATTGGCGCCTTGCGCTTTACCGGTAAATCAAAAAAGCGGTTATTATGGGAGGCCAATTTTCTGCAGAAAAAAAATCAGCCCGAATTGCACACCGGCCAGCCACTATTTGAAGAGGCGCCCTTGCAATTTTCTTTGCCTGAATTAACCGATCATCTTTTGGATGACCTGTATGACCAGATAGAAATTATGGGCTTCACACTTACCAATCCCTTTGCATTGGTGGATGATGATCCCGGGAAATATATCCGCGCAAAAGATCTTGCCGGGTATATNNCCGTCACCTGCCTTGCTTACTTTATTGCCCACAAGCATGTAACTACAAAAAATAATGACCAGATGTATTTCGGAACATTTGTAGACAGCAATTTAGACTGGATTGATACGGTACACTTTCCGGAGGTTGCCAGGAAATACCCGATTAACAACAGCGGCTTTTATAAAATTACGGGTAGGGTGGTTGAAGATTTTGGAGTGCAGAGTATAGAAGTTTCTAAAATGATAAAGGTCGGCTATAAAAACAGGAGCTATTCAAACCTTATGTAATGATATTAAGTAAGGACAGACATATTACCCACATGGACCTGGATACATTTTTCGTATCGGTTGAATATTTGC
>PKYU01000074.1 GCA_003132765.1 Chitinophagaceae bacterium
CTTCCCGTGCAATCTAACGCTCTGTGGTTTGCCTGTAAGAGATAATGATGATGGAGTAAGGTCAATAATTTCTTGCACGCGTGCAGCACTTTCAAACATTAATGACAACAAAGCCAGGTCACGTAAGCCTTTCCCTTTACAGGTATCAGGTTGTTGAAGCAATAGCTTGATACCATCAATTGGAAGATAATTAATGATTTTGTTTTCTGTTTTCTTTACCGGTATCGATAATATTTGATGACTCTCATATAAGCCGGCTGGATTCATGTATTCTGCATACTTTATAAATGAAGATATTGCGGCCAATCTTTGATTGCGTGTACCGTCACTACACCCTCTGGCGCTTTGAAGCCAGTTAAGGAAGTCAACGATAACGGCCTTTGTGATGTGCTTGAAGAATAATTTATTAATATCGATTTTTTTAACTTCCCGCATGTAACTAATGAATAGGATAAAAGTATAGCTGTAGGATTTTATTGTATTATTACTAACCCCTCTTTCGTTGGTAAGGTAATTACCCAGGAAGCCGGAAATGTATTTTGCAAAGTCTGTTGACTGTTTCATAATATTTGATTTTGTTTATCATTAATGTTTGGAAGAATGTCTGCGTATAGCCTATCGGCATCCTCAAGTAATTCAGGATATAACTGTGCAGTCAGTCGCACGTATTTTTCTGTCGCCTCAAGAGATTGATGCCCGAGATAAGTAGATAGGTATGGCCAGGAGCAATAAATATCCACTCCGATGTCTGCTAGTTTTACAAATGAATGGCAGGCAAAACTATGACGCACATCGTGGACTCTGGGTCCATGTCTATTTCCTGTGAATGGGATACCTGCCCGATCAAGTATTTTACGGAACCATTTAGAAATTGTAGAACAATTGCAGCACGCACCATTTAACGAGACAAAGAAAGGACTGTCTTCATTATCTATGCCTATAATGGGAAGCTTATTTCTGTGATGCAGATAGTCCTTACATACAGCTGCAAGTGTATCCATAAATGGCACTAACCTATCTTTTCCGTTTTTTGTTTCTTTCAGGGTTAGGCATTTGTCATTTATATTTACGTCCCTGTTCTTTAAGAACAGGGCCTCTCCAATCCGGATGCCAGTGGAATAAAGCATTCGAAGCAGGCAAGGCATTACAAACAACGGAGAAGACATTGATCTATTCCTTAATCTTAGACTGTCACATGCCTTGAACATAGCAGTCATTTCATCATAGGAATAAATATATGGGATAAATGTAGATTCCGGATATTTTGGTAATTGTGGGATATATGATTTTATGCCACGGTTACGTAGATATGATGAGAACTGACTTACACAAATCATTCTTGCGTATCTAGTAAGTTCAGACTCGTTATTGCGTCTTTCAGCCCATTTATCTGCTACTTGTTTTGATAATCCAATACAGGTTTGATCCTGCTCCAAAACATATCTGTCAAAGTTTGAAAGCAATCTCTCCTGCTCTTCGTATTTATAACCAAGGCTTCTCTTAAAGGCTATAAATTCAGTTATATAGGGAGCATTTATACTCCAAAATGTTTTGTTACTCNNTGATAAAAATAATTGCCTTCCCCCTGCGCGTAAAAGAGTGGATCAACAGCAGGAACATCCAAAGCACACTGACGCAAATATTCTGTATCTATACGTATGTAGTGTCTTGTAGATTCCAGGTTTTTATGACCAAGAACTTCCATAATTACTGGAAGTGTCTGCCTGTTCTGAAGCAGTTCTTTAACCAGGCTATGGCGAAGCGCATGACCACCATGTCTTTTTTCCTTTGTATTTAAATTTGCAACNNGCATTGCTAAATCTTCTGCCAACCAAATTCGCTATAGTGCCTGATTTGATTGGCTGATAAGGCGATGTGACAAGCAAAAAAATAAAATGTTCATTTGATCGAGGCCTGCCGTATTGAATATAATCAAGTATAGCATTACCCGCTACCGGTAGTAATGGAAGTTTTAAATACTTACCGGTCTTATATTGTTTGAGTGTAATGGTACTATTATCCCAATGTAAATTTTCGAACTTAAGACGAGCGATATCTGATTCTCTCAAACCAAGACGTGCTGCCAGAATCAATATTGCATAATCTCTTTTCCCCACGCTTGTTCCTCTATCGATGGAATTTAATAACTGATTTATTTCAGCCTCAGTATAGTAAGATGGTAACCGGGACTGATTGCAATAATTATCTTGGGGTATGAAAGTGGCGATATTAGTTGTTATAAACTCGTTATCATAAAGGAAGCGAAAGAAACCGCGTAAATCCATCAAAGTATCGTGGATTAACGCTTTTTTATTTGATTCAAGACTTTGAATAAAGCTAATGACATGTGTTTGTCTGATGTCACTGATATCAAAAATCCTATTGGCTGACAACCAAAAATTAAAGTTGCTCAGGTGACTTTCTATTTTCTCGATCGTCAGTCTGCTCAAACGACGCGATTGCTTGAAAGATAGGAAGTCTTTCATTAGGGTGCCAATTGAACCATCCAGGTACGTAATCTTTATTTTCTTTTCGATCGCACCGGTCTGCATAAATTCAGACAAAACAGATACTGATTTCTCAATCAGTTNNCAGTTTTTCATAAACAGATAAATCGCTATGTTTTCTTCCACTATAAAAAATTGTCAGAAAACTTTTACATACAGCAGGATTAATTGAATCGATCTTATGCGACTCCATATATACTTTAACAAGTAGCCATCTAGCTCGATAGTGGCGAAGAGTAACGTACTTATACAATAGATTATTTTTAAGATATTCTAATGCTTTTGAGGTTACATCGAAATAGTCAAAATTGTTTTGCATGATAAATAAGTTGTAGATTAAAAAGATTAAGTTATCTACAATAAAAAATATTATGCTAACAAAAAGAAGGAAAGAATTGTCTAAAGCATTGATTTGTAAATTATACGATAGAAGTA
>PKYU01000585.1 GCA_003132765.1 Chitinophagaceae bacterium
AAAATCTACCGGACAGTAGTGAGTCTAAATATAAAACAAAAAAATCCAATGGACAAATATTGGACTATTTATTTTTTATAATTTGTATTATTTACAAATCCCCTAGCAAGTATTTAGTCGACACTCAAAAAGTCATTTTTAATTTTTGGGCAATAAAATTCTTATAAGCCTGGATTTATTTTTTTTCTTGCTCCAGNNAGCAAAGCTAAAAAACCAATACCGGGACACCCAAATCAAAAACTATAATTCAGTATTAACAAGCGTTGTAGCTATTTGATACCCTTTTTTTGAGGAGATAATGAAGTCAGGAAAGCTGCCAACAGCACATCTGTCAACATTTAATATGTTTACAGTAGATTTATAGGTAGCTCCTCTTTGAAAAGCAAAACATGATTGAGTGATATCTTATGGCAAAATCGTTTTTCCCACTTTAATCCGGTCTATGAGCATTTTTATNNTTCATAAGAAATAAACATATAATCATGATAGATTCCGCACCAAACTCCAGCCTTGAAAATATTACCTAATGTGGTACAACAAAAACATCTTCCATTTCTTCAAGTGATTTACCTTTGGTTTCTTTAACTATTTTTAAACTAAAAAAGAAATTAATAATACTAAAAGCTGCAAATATCCAGAAAGTAATTGCTGCACCTTCTTTTTCTAATAACCATGGGAAAAATTGACCAACAATCCATACCGCAATCCATAATGCTAAAGTGCAAATTGATACTGCTTTTACACGAACAGCAGTAGGAAATATTTCATTAATTAATATCCAGGTTACTGGACCTAATGAAAAAGCAAAACAGGCAATAAAAATAAGAATTAAAACTAACAGCAATATATTATCCGTATGACCAGTATAGAATAGGAAACCACAAAATATGAGGGAGAGTATAATACCGGTTAACCCTGTTAGTAATAAAAATTTACGGCCATATTTATCTACTAAACGGATTGCCACAAAAGTAAATAGCAGATTAACAGCACCGATAATTACCTGGAAGAGAAGTGCATTGTTGCTTGATATTCCAGCAGTTTTGAAAATACTTGGGCCATAATAAATAATCGCATTAATACCTGAAAATTGTTGAAGAACTGCAAGTACAATACCAATAATCAAAGGCAAACGGATTGATCTATCTAAAACTGATATTTTTTTATCAATTGACTTTATTGCTGCATTCTCTATATCCTGTAATTCTGCTGCTGCCTGTAAAGGTGATCTTACGCTATTTAATATTTTTTTTGCTTTTTCTCTTTTGTTAATAGATACTAACCAGCGCGGGCTTTCAGGAACATTCATTACCATAATAAGAAAAATAAAGGAAGGAATTGACAATGCTAAAAACATGGGCCGCCATGTTTCCTCTTTAAAAAACCATATAAATACCACGTTTTCAAAATAATTTTGAGAAAAAGAAACCAATAAAGCGTTGGAAAAATAAGCGAGTAGTATTCCAATAGTGATGGCTAGCTGATAATATGCAATCATTCTTCCTCTTTTATTTGCTGGGGCAAATTCTGCAATATACATCGGAGATACAACTGATGCCATACCTACTCCAATACCACCAATTACTCGTGCGGCTATTAAAGGCGTCATAGAGGAAGCAAATGAACAACCAATGCCTGAAAGAAAAAACATGCCACCTGCCAACATCATTGTTTTCTTTCGGCCAATTCTATCACTTAAAATCCCGGTCATAAATACACCAATAATACATCCGACTAAACCACTACTTACCAACCAGCCTTCCAGTATCGCATTGAGCGAAAATTGTGACTTTACTAAATTGATGGCACCTGAAATTACTGCAGTATCAAAGCCAAACAATAAGCCTCCAATAGATGCTGTTAAACAGATATAATTTATCCTATAAGAAGTTGCTGAATTATTCATTGAGCGTTATTATTAATTTAAATTTTAGATCAATTATATAGAGAATTGACTATCTTTTATGAAGTTTTCTTTATATTTATACTAATTATTTCTTACCTGCACTATTCCTTATTATCAATAAAAGTATTAGATTGAAACTCTATTCCTTTCCAAAAGGTAAATTAGACTTATTGTAGAATTTTTATAAATATCAGGGTTCAAACCTTTTCCAAACCAACGCTTTTATCTCAGGTTCAGGAANNTTTCAAAAGTTGTATAAATAGGTTCCCCCTTTCTTATTCCAAGATCAGGATACTCGTTTGGCATCTTGCATATAAGGTTTGATTTCTGATACATATTATTGTGAATCCAATTTATTTTATTATCCTCCCCAATAATAGGAAACCAAGCCAGCCCTTTATGCTTTTTTACATCTTCATATTCAAATCCATAAGCCCGGTCACACCAGGCACCGAAGATGAGGGGTATTTCAGAATTTGCACTAATTGTTGCATGTGCCCAACCAGGAGGAACAATAACCACCTCTCCGGGTTTTGCGTATACAGCAAAACAACGACCCGGATCATCCTTAGCTGTTTCCTGCATATATATTACTGCTTCTCCATTCCAAATCTCATATACTTCAGGTGTTGACCATCCTGATTTTGGAGATACTTTGTGTATATGCCCCTGGCTTCTTATCGGTTCTCTCCCTAATCGTCCCGTAGCGTACACCACTGCGCCAAATAGAATGTGCAGTTTTTCGAGAGTCTCTTTATGTATTCTTTTACCTACATCCATAGCGATACTATAAACAACGTCAGGCCCTGAACATTGTGGGTTAGCTAAACTTCCCCGGATATTTT
Source organism: Chitinophagaceae bacterium (assembly GCA_003132765.1). Lineage (GTDB taxonomy): Bacteria > Bacteroidota > Bacteroidia > Chitinophagales > Chitinophagaceae > Ginsengibacter. The sequence continues at coordinate 2,752 of PKYU01000585.1, forward strand.
CTAATCGTCGGTTTTCCACTGATGGCCCAAAACAATCAACGCCGTATTCAAATCCCATTGGGTTATAAGTTGGGCATATATTAAAACCTGGCAAGTATTCCATCTTGTTATGAATTGTGTCTTATATATGCTTTAATTGTTCCGATCAATTGGCCTTCGGATACCCCATGCGGCCTTATGGTATATTCTTCAATTGAAGCTGGTATTATAAATGTTTCTGCATAGTGTACTACAAACGGTTTAAATCTTCCTTGGGGGCTTTCAATTATAGCCTCTCTGCCTTCAATAAGGTTAAAGACATTTACACTTCCATTAGATATATGATGTACTGGCTTAGAGAACCAGTGGCGCCTCGTTTCTATAAACTCTCTTTCATGAAGCCCGGTATTTTCTTCTACCCATCCTTCTCCCTCTGCTACTTTCTCAATAGCGTTAATTAAATTTTTATTAGTCCACTCTTCTGTCCGGCTCCAGTCAATGACATTTTTACCATGATTTATTTTTATTGGCCTTGGCTTGCCATCCAAATCCATTCTACCCCAATCCCAAAGTTTAAAGGTAAAGATGTATGT
>PKYU01000079.1:0-2789 GCA_003132765.1 Chitinophagaceae bacterium
TCTAGCTGCAATGTGGGTTAAGATTCCCCTTTGAGTGAAGGTGATAATTTGGTTATTCGGAAAAGGGACAATCTTCATGTAATCAGCTAATTATTTAATTAATGTAATTTTACATCTGTAAAAAAATTATTATGCAATTCGAGTTAACGGAAGAACAATTGATGATACGCCAGGCAGCACGCGATTTTGCTAATAATGAATGCCTCCCCGGCGTGATTGAAAGGGATGAAAAACAAAAATTCCNNGGGAATGATGATCAGTCCTGACTATGGGGGCTCCGGGCTTGATGCCATCAGTTACGTGCTGGCGATGGAAGAAATTAGCAAGGTTGACGCCAGCACGAGTGTATGCATGAGTGTGAATAATAGTTTAGTCTGCTATGGTATAGATGCTTTTGGAACAGAAGAACAAAAGAAAAAATATTTGACGCCACTTGCGCAGGGTCGTAAGGATGGAAAATTATATATAGGCGCATTTTNNTTATTAAGTGAGCCCGAAGCCGGCAGCGATGCTACTTCCCAACGTACAACAGCAGTTGAAAAGGATGACCATTATGTAATTAATGGTGTGAAAAACTGGATCACAAATGGAAGCAGCGCATCATGCTACCTGGTATTTGCACAAACAGATGCATCAAAGGGGAGCCGGGGCATTAATGTTTTTATTGTTGAAAAAAGCTTGCCAGGAATTACTGTTGGAGCAAAAGAAAATAAATTAGGCATTCGTGGAAGCGATACGCACAGTATTTCTTTTACAGATGTAAGAGTTCCAAAGGAAAATAGGATTGGCAAAGATGGTTTTGGTTTTAAATTTGCAATGATGACACTTTCAGGAGGACGAATCGGAATCGCATCACAAGCCTTAGGACTTGCTTCGGGAGCATTAGAAAGATCAATTGCTTATTCAAAAGAAAGAAAGGCTTTCGGTACCCAAATTAAAAATCACCAGATCATTCAATTTAAAATTGCGGATATGGCAACGAGGGTGGAGGTAGCCCGATTACTATGCTTCAGGGCTGCCTGGCANNAAATGGTGAAGATTACACAGAAAGTGCAGCAATGGCAAAAGTATTTGCCAGCGAAACAGCCATGTGGGCAACAACCGAAGCGGTTCAAATACATGGTGGTTATGGTTATGTAAAGGAATACCATGTGGAAAGGATGATGAGAGATGCCAAGATTACCCAGATCTATGAAGGAACAAGTGAAGTGCAGCGAATCGTTATTAGCAGGGGAATTTTGAAATGAATTGAATATGTAGTTTTAATATTTAAATACTTACCCGAATCCTGAACTTTATTATTCATGCCCGTAGATTCTGAATTTTATAAGAATATTAAAGAGGAGCTTCACAATAGGAATGTAACACTGGTTGCGGTCTCCAAGACAAAACCTATTGAGGAAATTTTAGAATTATATAACCTTGGCCAAACGGATTTTGGAGAGAGTTACGTTCAGGAGTTGTGCGATAAGCATGAACATCTTCCCCATGACATTCAGTGGCATTTTATCGGACATCTTCAATCCAATAAGGTTAAATATATTGCACCTTTTGTTTCCCTTATCCAGGGAGTTGATACCAAAAAGTTACTTGAAGAAATAAATAAACAGGGGGAAAAACTGAATAAGGTAATTGATTGCCTGCTGCAGGTTCATATTTCAGATGAAGAAACAAAGTTTGGTTTTGATGAAAGAGAACTGGAGGAATTATTTAATTCAAATTCCCTGAATTTATCCGACTTAAATAATGTTCGAATTTGCGGATTGATGGGCATGGCCTCATTTACCAACGATATGAATAAGGTAAGGAACGAATTCAAATTATTGAAATCATTATTTGATAAATTTTCCATTCTTAAACCCGTTGCATTCGGATCTAAATTTTCCATGCTTAGCATGGGCATGAGTGCTGATTACAAAATAGCAATAGAAGAAGGAAGCAATGTGGTTAGGATCGGCAGTTTGCTTTTTGGTAGCCGATAAGGCAAGTGCGGAAGTGTTGTGGTTAGCGTTTTAACAATTAAGTATATAATCTTTTTCTATAATAGTATAAATTTGATGTTAAATCTTTAAGGTAAAGTGGAGAGTACAGTAATAGATCAATCTTTTGAAGCCGAAAAAAACAGGAAGGCATTTCTGTACACCGTAGGTATCGTTGGCATCTTTCTTATTGTTGCAATTTTTTATACCTGGCCACTTCTGATTCCACCGATTCCCACCGTACAAGACATCATTGATGTTAATCTTGGTAATGAACAGGAAGGGATGGGCACTGTACAACCACTGGTAAAAGGAGAAAGGGCGCCTGATAATCAAAGTACGGAATCGAATCAGAAAGCGCGTAAAGTTGCAGAAACCCCAACAAGAAATGTTCAGGCTGATGAAACGAATGATGATAAAGAATCTGCGCCGGTTGTAAAAGTTGAAAAACCACGGGAAGATGCAAAAGAAATTAATAAACCGAGCGTAAATAAACCCGCAAAAAAAATTAATCCTTCACCGGTAATCAATCCTAATCCTGCACCTCCAAAACCAAAAATTCCGTTATACAAAGGAGGGAATGGTAACGGCGGCAACGGAGCTACAGAAGATAATGGATACAGGAACCAGGGATATAAGCCGGGTAATGGTGATCCGGGAAGCCCTGATGGGAGTCCTGATGCATATGGTAGCTCGCCGGGTGGCAGAAGTGGGGTAAGTGTTGTGCGTGTTGTGCGTGGATTGTCGGGCCGCAGAATTATCCATTTTCCAAACATGCAGGATGATTTTAATGAAAGCGCCAAAGTAAGT
>PKYU01000079.1:2797-10488 GCA_003132765.1 Chitinophagaceae bacterium
GTTCTCTACGAAGTATTGCTATAGAAAAAGCAAAGGAGCTGAAATTTCCCCCAAGCCAGAATGAAATAGAAAGCGGCACCATCCTGTTTGTTTTCGTATTGAAAAGTTAGTAGAGTTCCCGGATTGCACTTTGCCTTCCAGCAGGTAGCAAGTATTAGTTATCAGCATATATTTGCTCCCCATGAATTACGAGGAAACAATACATTACCTGTATCAAAAATTACCTTTATTCAGCAACCTTGGGGCAAAAGCCTATAAGGCTGATCTAAAAAATACTATTGCCCTGACTAAATACCTTGGAAATCCACAGGATAAAATCAAAACAATTCATGTAGCCGGCACAAATGGAAAAGGATCGACAAGCCATATGCTTTCAGCTGTTTTCCAGGAATGCGGTTATCAAACAGGTTTATACACGTCTCCTCATCTCAAGGATTTCCGGGAAAGGATCAGGTTCAATGGCGAAATGATCCCGAAGCAATTTGTGATAGACTTTGTGGAAAAAACGAAAAAAATTTCGGAAGAGATCAGACCTTCATTCTTTGAACTCACTTTTGTGATGGCGCTTCAGTATTTCGCAGAAAAAAAGGTGGATGTATCCATCATAGAAACAGGCCTTGGAGGCAGGTTGGACAGCACCAATATTATTACGCCATTACTTTCTGTTATCACTAATATCGGGTACGACCACATGGATATTTTAGGTAACACTCTTGAAAAAATCGCTGGTGAAAAGGCAGGAATTATTAAGAGTGAGGTACCGGTTGTGATTGGAGAAAGTTTACAGGAAACAAAAACTGTTTTCAAGGAATATGCGAAGCGTAAGAAAGCACCCATATTTTTTGCTGAAGAAAAGTTTAGGATTCTCTCTTCCAAGAACTTTAATGAAACATTGGAAGTTGAAGTAATGGATAATGAAACAAAAGGAAAAAATAATTACCATTTAGACCTTACAGGGATTTACCAGCTTAAAAACCTGGTTACTGTCCTTGAGACTATCTATCAATTGAGAAATACTTTTCATTTGGAGGAGGTAAAAGTCCAGGCAGCATTAAGCCATATAAAAAAATTAAATCACCTTCATGGCCGGTGGGAAATAATTAACCATAAGCCGCTGGTAGTGCTTGACGTGGCGCATAATATGGATGGAATGCATCAGTTAGTGAATCAAATAAGCAATAGTTCCTTTAAAGCGCTTCATATTATATTTGGAATGGTCAAGGACAAGGAAATAGAAAAAGTTCTTGAAATACTTCCAGTAAAAGCAAATTATTATTTTACAAAGGCACAAATTCCAAGGGCGTTGCCTGAGTATGAATTATTGGCCAAGGCACAAAAATTTCACCTTAAAGGAACGGCCTTTAGTGAAGTAAATGAAGCCCTGAAAGCAGCTATGAATAATGCATCAGATGAAGATATGATCCTCGTTTGCGGAAGTGTGTTTGTAGTAGGGGAAGCAGAATTAAGCGTTAAAAATTAAACCTGGTTTAATTTATGGCTGTGGTGAATCAGACCGATTCGTGCTCTTTATTTTCAAATGGTTTTATACAAAAGAGATCTGTGATAGTATTATTACTTCTTTACCAATTTTCCAGCAAATCTGTCTGTCGGCAAACAGAGAAACGAAGGTCACAAAAAAATATTCTTAGTGTCCTTTGTGCCCTGTTGGGAATTGCTTCATTTCAAAATCTATTGAACACTATATTTCTCCCATTCTTCTTAATGCGTAAAAAATACAATTTGCATGAAGTGATTGTATTATTTTGTTCTCAATAAACAGGCTTTTTAATTCTTCAAGGGAAATAGTGACTACTTCAATTTCCTCATTATGGTCCAATTTTTGAATGCTGGTTCNNAAGAAACAACGCGGTATAATTATTTAGAACTCCAGGATTGGCTGCAATCAATCCTACCTGTTCAACCTGCGAAAATTCGTAGCCGGTTTCTTCCATTAATTCCCTTTCCATAGCCTTTCCCGGAGATTCATTTTTATTAATAAATCCACCCGGCAATTCCAACAACACTTCTTCCAAAGGATGCCTGTATTGTTTAACCATCAATACTTTTCCTTCTTCTGTAATTGCAAGTGCACAGGCGGTCTTGGGCAATTCCACCACAAAATATTCTTCAATCACTTTTCCATCCGGAGTAACACATTTATCCTTCCTTGCGGTAAAATATTTATGATTGGAAATATATTCTGACGATAATTTTCTCCATTTCATATCAAATCCATTTCATTCTTTCCCTTAGTCTTGTAATATGCGCTGTATGATGAAGACTGTGCCATGCATACGTTTTTAACATGTCCCAAAGAGAAATATTTCTTTTCCGTTGCGGATGATAAATAGTACGCTGCCATTGTTCCAAGGTCATATTATTCATCAACTCGAACCATCTTGCATGTAATGAGTGAAGCAATGTAAGAGAAATGTTTATTGGCAATAATCTGGTATCGGATAATTCAGCCCATGCATCCTGGTCGTAAGGTTTAATCACCGGATTGACTTCTGTTAAGCCAAGCTTAAACCGAATATAGGCGTTCATATGGCTGTCAGCAACGTGATGAACAAGCTGATGTACCGTCCATCCACCCGGCCTGTATGGAGTTTGAAGTTAATTATGATCCAAGTCCTTCACAGCGAACTCTATCATTGCAGGCAGCATCTTAATATCATTCAGCAATTCAAATTTCAGTGTATCACCGTAAATTTTACCATGAAGGTCACTTTCTTCAGGCCTGCCGATGGGAAAACGAAGCAGTTCTTCATCATTTTTCATAACACTTTTTTAGGGTTTATGTAAGATATCCAGAAGTTCAATCTCAAATATTAAAGTCGCCCCTCCCGGAATGGCTCCGCCACCCGCTCCACGATCTCCATATCCCAAATCAGAAGGAACAAATAATTTCCATTTGCTCCCAACAGGCATCAACTGCAATGCCTCTACCCAGCCGCGAATAACGCCTGACACAGGAATGGTGAGCGCCTGGCCGCGCTTATAAGAATTATCAAATTCTTTCCCATTCATAAGGGACCCCATATAATTTGCTTTTACGGTATCTGTAGCCTTGGGGATCGGACCTGTACCCGGTGTAATTATTTCATACTGTAATCCATCAGGTAAGGTAACAACGCCGGGTTTTTTCTTGTTTTCTTCTAAGAATTTTGCTCCGGCTTCTCTTTCAATTTTTAATTTTTCTACCATATATTCTTGTATTTTCTTTTGAATGGTCATATCTGCTACTTCTGGTGACATGATAAGTGTCCTATTATTATAAACATCATCACAGGCTTTCTTAACCAATTCAGCATTGATTTCCCTGGCTCCCTGGGCCTTGTAATATTCTGCAAATTGAACACCCATAGCATAGCTGAGACTATCCATCGGTGATAGAACAATTTTTTTAGTATCCTTTTTTTCAACAGGTTTTGCTGAAGGTTTTTTCATTTGAGCGTACGAAATTGAAAATAGTACGGGTAAAATAAAGAGTAATTTTTTCATGGGGAGTTATTATATTGTTTTTTATTTGCGCAAATAACGGATAAGTTGTCATAATATTTGCTAATCTTCTCTAAAATCTTTACCTGTAAGATGAATAAACACATCTTCAAGATTGGCAGATTTGGTAACCTTAGGTCTCTCAAAACCTGAAGCAACGAGGTCGTCTATTAGTTTATCAGGTGATTGCAGCGCAATTATTTTTCCTTCATCCATTATTGCAACGCGGTCGCAAAGTTGCTCGGCTTCGTCCATGTAATGGGTTGTAATGATCACAGTAGTACCTTTGGATCTTATATTCTTAATCAACTCCCATAAATTTCTGCGCGCCTGCGGATCAAGGCCGGTTGTGGGTTCGTCCAGAAAGATAATTTTTGGCTTGTTAATCAAAGTAGTTGCAATAGAAAATCGCTGCTTCTGGCCACCACTCATTTCTTTATACTTACTTTTTGCTTTCTCCTTAAGGTTAACCATTTCCAGCAATTCGACAGAATCGGTTTTTGTATTATACAATCCACAAAAGAGATCAATCAATTCAAGAAGATTAAGGCCCGGATAAAAACCTGAGGTTTGCAACTGGACTCCAATTATTTTTTTAATTTTTTCCGGAGACTTATCAAGATCCAAACCATCTACTATAATTTTTCCGGAGGTTTTGTCCCTAAGTGTTTCAATTATCTCAAGAGTTGTGGATTTTCCGGCACCATTTGGGCCCAGCAGACCGAAAATTTCACCTTCATACACATCAAAGGAGATACCCTTTACTGCCTCAAATTTTCCATAATTTTTCTTCAAATCTTTAACTGAAATAATTATTTGATTCATTTTTCCCGATTTTCTATAATTAAATATACTCTTCTAAATCTTAACACCAAGGCATTCTTCCAGTTCAGCCATCATATTTAAACTGCCTATGAAAAGAGGCGTGCGCTCATGTAATTCGGAAGGCTGTTTTTCAAGAATTCTTTGTGTTCCATCGGTTGCCTTACCGCCTGCCACTTCCACCATATATGCAAGCGGATTACATTCATACAATAACCTTAATTTACCTTTAGGTTTATCAGTGGTTCCCGGATACATAAAAATTCCACCCTTAATCAAATTACGATGAACATCAGAAACCATACTACCAATATACCTTTGCGTATATGGCCCCCCGTTCGACTTATTTTTTTTCTGGCAAATGTCAATATACTTTTTTACTGGGGCGCTATATTGAAAAAAGTTTCCGTGATTTACAGAATAAATCTTGCCGCTTTGAGGGCATTTAATCCCCGGATGGCTCAGGCAATATTCTCCAATGGACTGATCTAATGTAAAGCCATTAACACCTCTTTTTGTGGCATAAACCAAGATTGTAGAGGATCCGTAAATAATATATCCCGCTGCTACCTGCCTCATTCCGGGTTGTAAAAAATCATTTATTGTTACGGGACCTCCGGGTTCAGTAACCCTGCGGTAAACGCTAAATATAGTGCCAATTGAAACATTTACATCAATATTGCTGCTTCCATCCAAAGGATCAAACATGCAGATGTATTTTGAATTGCGGCTGATCTCGTTATCGAAAATAACCATATCATCCAATTCTTCACTGGCTATTCCCGCGCAACTTATACCATGCCTTAATACGCCGGTAAATTGACTATTTGCAAAGTCGTCAAGTTTCTTAACCATTTCACCCTGAACATTTACATCACCGGTATCACCTAAAATGTCAACAAGTCCGGCCTTATTAACTTCAACATTTACACGCTTTGAAGCGAGACCGATATCTCTCAAAAGTCCTGCGAGTTCCCCTGTTGCTTTTGGAAATGCACGCATTTCCCGTATTGTAAATTCATCGAGTGTTAAGACCTGCCGGTTAACCATAACCAAGATTCTGTTTGAGTCCTTGTTTTAAAGAAAACAAAAGTAGTCCAATAAATTAATTTGTGCTTTCTTAAATGAGAAATTGGACTTGCCTTTTTCGTTTAAACCTTCAATAAAAGTGAGTCTTATGAACTTTGTTGTTTTCCTGGTCTCTTAAGAAATTGGTATTTGGATTTGATAAATCAATTTACTTTGCTCATTAAATGAAATTATAGTTCTTATGAAGGTATTTAAATTTGGAGGGGCCAGCATAAACAGTTTTGAACGAATACAAAAAATCGGGAAAATACTGGCGCAATACAAAGGCGAAAAAATATTGATCGTCATTTCTGCAATGGGCAAGACTACCAATGCTCTTGAAAAGGTTAGTGAAGCTTTTTATTCCGGAAAAAAGGATGAGGCGCTTAGCCTTTTTGAAAATATCAAAAAAAATCATTTAAACATTTTAAAATTTGCTGTAACACAACAATGGCAAACCGCCTCAAATGATCTTCTCAGTTTTTTTATTGAAGTGGAATGGTTGCTGCACGACAAGCCTGTTAAGGACTATAATTATTATTATGACCAGATTGTGAGCACCGGCGAGATGCTGTCAAGCACCATAGTAAGCCATTACCTCAATGAGGAAAAAATATCTAACAGATGGATCGATGTTAGGGATGTGCTCCGAACAGACAATACCTTCCGGGATGCAATTGTTAATTGGGATGATACGTTACAAAAAATTGAAGAAAAGATCCTTCCTCTTTTCGCCGGATCGGACTTAGTAATTACACAGGGTTTTATTGGAAGTACAGATGAGAATGAAAGCACCACCTTAGGTCGCGAGGGAAGTGATTATACCGCTGCCCTCTTTGCAAATATGTTAAATGCGGAAGACATTACAATCTGGAAAGATGTGGAAGGTGTAATGAATGCAGATCCTAAAGATATTAAAGAAGCCATACCAATTGCAGAACTCAGCTATAAGGAGATTATAGAAATGGCTTATTATGGAGCACAGGTAATACACCCTAAAACCATAAAACCTCTTCAGAACAAGATTATACCTCTTTATGTAAAATGTTTTTTAGATGAGAAATTACCGGGCACTATTATTACCGCCAGGAACCCTCATAACCTGCCCCCGATAATTGTATATAAACGAAGCCAGGTACTTGTAACTTTTGAATCAAAGGATTTTTCTTTTGCTGAAGGAGCACCTGCAAACAGGCTGAATGAAATCCTTGAACAAGTAAAAATTAAAGCCAATCTCACGCAAAATACAGCCATAAGCCTGTTCATTTGTTTAGATGATATTCCTGAAAAGATTGCAGAGATAGCTTCGCTTGCAGATTCAATATTTGATGTCAGGTTAGAAAAGAATCTTACGCTGTTAACGATCAGGCACTATACAGGAGAATTTCTTGANNAAAGGGGAAAAATATAGTACTTCAGCAGAAGACGGCCGATACCATACAGACGCTCATGAGAGATAATTAATTGATTACGTATTCACCCTTGGGATCTATAAGAACAACCGGTAACTGGTGAGTTTCTTCAAATTTTTCATAGGCATCTTTTAAAGGCATCGCAAACTTTTGAAGGGCTGTGTTATTTTTTGCAGCTACTTTAAAATATTCTACAGATTTCCTGGAGTTGAACCTTATTGGAAATACATGCACCGGAATAAAGTCTTCCCCATTGGCTTTCGCATAACTCGCTATTGTATAAATTTCTTCAATCTCCTCATCAGTAACGGGAATACATCCAACTGATACGCAACTTCCATGAATGTAAATCGCATTCCCCGGCCGAAGGGAATCGCTTAATATTTTATCTGAAGCATTGGGATAATTTAAACCTAATGAAAGGTGGTAATTGCTGCGGGGATTAAACTCGTCAATGTAATAAAAGCCTTCCGGCACCTGGTAATCTCCCTGAAATCTTTTTGGACCCATAGTTCCACTCTGCATACAAATTTTATAGGTCTTAAATAACTTATACTTCTCTTTCAGTGTGTTTTTTACCCAAACTTCAAGTTGGGCATCGTATTTAAAGCTGCGTATATAAACATATTTTGCGGGCCATTTTAACCCCCTGGAAGCGAATTCTTTTGCCAAAGTATCCTCCTTATTTATGGGAACACTGGCAATTTTGAAAAAGGACTTACCCTCTAACTTGTAGTTTGTCTGCGCAGTAGAAATGGCAGGCAAAAGAAAATTAAGTGATATTAAGAAAATAATACCTGGGATTTTTATGTTCATAGATCTTTGATGAGGGTTACTATGAAATGTAAAAATATATTATTTATTGAATAATCAAAAAATGAAATGGTC
>PKYU01000564.1 GCA_003132765.1 Chitinophagaceae bacterium
GTGCTTTATGCAGGGTGAATTGCAAATCATCATCTTTTGTAATGCTTTCAGCTATAGCCATGGATAAACAACTTTCAACAACTTTAATAAGAATATCCAACTAACGCACGTGGCATTGCGCTTAAATGTATTAGATTTGAAAGTGTAGCATTAACTTTTAGGAAAACGAAAACAGGATATCAGAATTAAGACCCATCAATGAATACAAAAGATTCCTTCTCAGGTTCTTACTTAAAAATCGCGCAATTATCAATAATAGTATTGGTAATACTGTATTTTGGAAGAGCCCTATTTATCCCAATTTCATTTGCGCTGCTGATCGCATTAATCCTTTATCCTTTTTGCACCTGGCTTGAGAAACATCACTGGCCCCGTAGCCTGGCTATTGGCTTATTACTTACTTTAGTGATTGCCCTTTTTGCATTGGTAATATGGTTATTAATATGGCAAGTGAATTACCTGAATACAGATATACCTGCAGTAGCTGATAAAATTAGGCTTCTCCTTTACCAAATTGAGGAATGGTTTAATAATAAGATTGGCAGCTTATTTAACCTTGAGGAGGACTGGCTGGAAAATACTGCTGCTTCTGTAGGGAATGCCACAGGAGCCAACCTGCAGGTTGCAATTAAAAATATCGGCGGCATGGTCTTTTCTCTTTTTATTATCCCGGTATTTGTTACACTATTCCTCTATAACCGTGAGCAATTTGTTGATTTTATACGGTCCATTCTTCCCAAAAAATATCATGAGCAGCTGCCTTCTATTTTGAAGCGGGTTTCTTTTACATATAGCAGGTACATCATTGGTCTCATCCAGATATATCTTATCGTAGGGGTACTTAACAGTATTGGCTTGCTGGCTTTAGGAATAAAGCACGCCATTCTATTTGGCATGTTAACCGCATTTATGACCATGATTCCCTACATCGGAATTACCATAAGTTCGTTGCTTCCCATGACCGTGGCATGGGTTACCAAAGNNGATAGTAGCCATTTTCGCATTTGTGCAATACCTTGAAAACAGCATCATTTTCCCCAAAATAATTGGTAAACAACTGAATGTTAGTACGTGGGCAATATTGGTTGCGCTTCTTGCCGGTGGTATAATCTGGGGTGTTTCAGGCATGGTTTTATTTATGCCTTTTGTTGCCATTCTTAAAATTATCAGCGACCAGGTAGATGAATGGCTACCGCTGAATATTTTGATTAGCCGCAAGGGAAAATTAAATCAACCCCCTGATCCGAAACACAAAGAGGAATGATACTTTCTATTAAACCCCGTCAGGTAAATAAAAATTAAAATCACCATTAATACACAACTACTCTTGAATGGGGATTCTTAGTTGGATATATTGATTTTGGGATAATGATGCGCAGAATCCCGGCTTTATATTCCGCACTAAGAAATACAGTATCTGCTTTATCTGGTAAGATGATATGGCGGTCAAAATTCCCGTAATTAAATTCATGCATTTTGAAATCTTCTCCATTGATTGCTCCGCGTTTTTTTCGGACTACAAATACCGACAAGATATTACCTTCGGTATGAATGAGGATATTTTCCCTTGATACGCCGGGTATGGAAAATTCTATATTATAAGCTTCGGGCAGTTCAATAACATTAACCGGCGGGGTAATAGCCTCTCCATGATAGGAACATTTTAATTCCCTGCTTGCTTCAGCTTCATCCATCATTGGCACAAATACCCCCGGATAAATTGTGGAACAATCGTATGTATATTCCTGAGGCATCTGGCAAATTTATGAGTGAAATATCCTTAACTAAGGTAATCCAAAGAATGTGCCAATAATAATGATAGTGGNNATACCGGATTAAGCAAGAGCAGGGTTCGTAATTTTTTCTTTGACTTTTTTTCCATCAATATTTTCGTCATTCCTCGTTCCCAGGATATTTTCGAGATCCTCTTTGAATATCACTTCCCTTTTTAGCAGCAATTCGGCTACCTGCTTCAGGGAATCCAGGTATTGTTTCAAAAGTTCTTTCGTTTTTATATAGGCATCCGCTACCAGTTTTCTAACTTCTTCATCAATTAATCTACCTGTTTCCTCGCTGTAAGGCTTTTGGATACTCATATCACGCTGCCCGGTGGAATCGTAAAAGCTTACATTGCCAATCTTTTTGTTGAAGCCATAATATGCTACCATCATATAGGCTTCCTTCGTAACTTTTTCAAGATCGTCCAGCCCCCCGGAAGATACCTCACCGAATACAATTTCTTCGGCAGCTCTTCCGCCTAATGTAGCGCATAAATGCTCGGTAAAAGCCGTCTCACTTTTTAATTGTTTTTCTTCCGGCAGGTACCAGGCGGCACCTAATGATTTACCACGGGGAATAATGGAAACCTTCACCAGGGGATCTACATTCCTTAGCAACCAGCTTACCACCGCATGACCGGCTTCGTGGTAAGCAATAATTTTTCTCTCCTCTGGTGAAATGATTTTACTTTTCCTTTCCAGGCCGGCTACCGTCCTGTCAATGGCATCCAGGAAATCGGATTTGTCAACCCTATCCTTTTTCTTGCGGGCAGCAACTAATGCAGCTTCATTGCAAATGTTCGCAATATCTGCGCCTGAAAAACCCGGCGTTTGAGCAGCAAGAAAATGCAGATCAAGCGTATGGTCAAATATGAGCGGACGAAGGTGCACTTTACAAATTTCTTCCCGCTCTTTCAGGTTAGGCAGTTCCAGGTAAATATGCCGGTCAAATCTTCCGGCGCGAAGTAAGGCCGGATCAAGCATATCAGCACGATTGGTAGCCGCAAGAATTATGACCCCGCTATTGGTTCCGAACCCATCCATCTCCGTTAGTAACTGGTTGAGGGTACTCTCCCGTTCATCATTTGACCCGCTTAGAAACGCTCCTTTTCCGCGGGACCTTCCTATGGCATCTATCTCGTCTATAAAAATAATGCAGGGCGCTTTTTCCTTTGCACGCTTAAATAGATCCCGCACCCGCGAGGCGCCGACACCAACAAACATTTCTACAAATTCAGAGCCTGAGATGGAAAAGAAAGGAACCTGCGCTTCGCCGGCAACTGCTTTTGCCAAAAGCGTTTTTCCAGTTCCGGGAGGTCCCACGAGGATTACACCCTTGGGTATTTTTGCACCAAGTTTGGTAAATGATTCGGGGTTTTTCAGAAAGTCAACTATTTCCATCACCTCCTGTCTTGCCTCCTCTAATCCCGCCACATCATTGAAGGAAACATTGCTCTTTTGCTTTTCAACCAGGGTAGCGGTTGATTTTCCAAAATTAAAAACCGAAGTACCCCCCGCTCCCATTCCCATGCCACCACTGCGTCTCAGGAGAAAATTCCAAAAGGCAAAGATTAAGACAAAAGGTAATACCCAACCCAGTATGTTCCAAAACCAGTTGACTTTATTTACATAGGTTACCGGTATAGCCTGGGCGATATTATATTTCTTTTCTCCTTCATCTAGTTTTTGTTCAAAGGTTTCTACAGAGCCGATCGTAAAAGAATAATGCGGCCCCGCATTGAGTCCGCCCCCAAAAGAAGGCTTAAATACATCTTTAAATGCACTGTCTTTTGCAAATTCCCTTTTTATGTAAACCTCGGCTGTCTCCTTATTAACCAGTTCTATTTTATCAACCGCATTGCGGCTCAGGATATCTTTTTCAAATTGCTGCCAGCTAATCTCCTTTGAAGAAGAAAAATTATTCATGAAGGAAGGAACCAAAATAAAGGCGAAGAATAGCAGGTAAATCCACCACCAGTTGAATCTCCTTTCCGGCGGGTTAGGTTTCCGCGAACCGGAATTGGCATCTGAAGGCCTGGTATCCTCTGAAAAGTCGTCATTCATTTTATAAAGTTTAGACTTATCCATTAAAAAGTGAATGATCGTTATAACCCCATTTAATTACCGTTTTCATGATTTATAAATGATTTTGATGGAATAATGGTTTTATATAATAATGTGTTAATAATAGCCGCACAATGAATGTCCGGTTTCCGTGATGGTTCTGCCTCTTCATCAGGAGCATCAGTCATTTGCCTGGTAACGGGTGATTAAAGCTATGTGTTTATAATNNCGCTCTTTTCTAATACCAATTCAATAATATCATCTACAGCATCTGCTAAAATTTTATGTGGTTTTTTTGGAGGTCGGATATATAGGTGGTTTGTACCATTCAATATTAATACAAAACCTGGTTTTCGAAAATCTTTTTCAACCAACAATTTAGATGCATTTCCCTCGTTGGTTGCTTTCCACACCTGTTGTAAACCATTTACGGCGCGATGTTCGCCGATTTTTTCAAGAAACTCATTTATGAGCATTTCATTTTCATTGTCAAGATGCCTGCGCATAGCCGACCAGGCAATATCAGCGATTTCTGTTTTATTGGAATAATGATAATTCCCGGCAATTTTCTGAATGATTTNNCCTCCTGGGGCGCCAGAACAATCAATGGTGCAATACCTAACAGGTATTCATCCAGCAAGGCATCTGCACGCCTGAAAAAATCTGTGAACCTGATTTCTTCAAGTTCAGATTTATCCCTTTCAAAACTTTTTGAATGGGCGCTTCCGGCAAGGCTACTACTGCGGCTTGGGACATTGTAACTATATGTTTCCACATACTCCATTGGGAAACTTTCATCTTCAATTTCACGCAAGTCTTTCCATATTCCTTCAAATAGCTGAATAGTTTTCTCAGAAAGTAGAAGAACGAAATAGGGTTTAGAATAATTCAATTTATACAGCAGGTCCCGGATTTCGAAAGTATCTCCCACTATCACTTTTTCCTCTACCGGGAAAGGGTATTGAACAGTAAACTTAAAGTTCGGCGATACATATAATCCTAACCCCTCAGAGTTGTGCACAAAATCGATCTCCCTATATAATTCATCCAGGAATTTCAACAATGGCCCTATTTCAGGCTCGGGGTATTTGAATTCAAGATATTGTCTCGCCTTATCCAAGGCCTTATTTACTTCCAGTTCATCTACCCTTCGTTCGTTTGACAGGCGGTGTGTCGGCACTACTATAGAAACGCAAATCTTTCCTTTTTCCTTTTGCATTGATTTAAATGCTTCCTCCAGTAATTTTTCGCTTTTCATAAAAATAATTTTTTTGTCCGGGTATAAAGCTACCAATGGCAGCGCTCAGAATGAATGACAGCCCTCAAAGATTTAGCTGATTGGTATCACATTTCTTTGATACTTATCACCAGAATTTGTAATAAAAAGCAGGCATATCTAAAATATTTTTCTTTGATCATCATCATTACATGACCTAATGGTTGTCATTGATGGCCACCAATCCAGGTTATAGCTTTGAAAAGCTTAAAAAAATAATTATGGAAAACGAAACATATTGCCAGAGTTGTGGAATGCCCCTGGATAATCCTAAAGTACATGGAACAGAAAAAGATGGTTCCCAAAGCAACGAATATTGCAGGTATTGTTATCAAAATGGTACATTTACAAAGCCGGGTATGACTTTAAAAGAAATGTCCTCGAATATCATTTCGCAAATGGAAAAAATGAATTTTGATTCGAAGACCATAGATTTGGCAGTAAGTAACCTGCCCAATCTGAAAAGATGGAGAAACCATGTTTCATTAAAATCGACTTAGTGTATCCGAAAAGAATGTTACTCTTAAAGGGAAAATGCAACATGCATCTTCCCTTAATAATTATTGCATGGTAATCATACTGATTTGTATCATAACATTTTTTTCAACTTTAGTCGGTGGCTTATTTGCATTACGTTTTAAGGACAAACTTCATCTGATATTAGGCTTTAGCGCCGGCGCCGTAATCGGGGTTGTATTTTTCGATTTGTTACCCGAAGCTTTATCCATGGGGAGTAGCCACTATGGTGCAGATAAAATTACATTCATTGCAGCGCTTGGGTTTCTTTCTTACATGATCCTTGACCGTCTGGCTGTACTTCACTCCCATGAGCATGAAAACCCGTCAGGCATTAAAAGTAAATTGGGAGCAGGTAGTCTGTCTATTCATAGTTTCCTGGATGGGATTGCTATTGGATGGGCATTTCAAATTTCCACAACCATCGGAATAGCGATTGCCATAGCCGTGGTGGCGCATGATTTTTCAGACGGCATCAATACGGTGAGCGTTGTTCTAAAAGATAAGAATAACAGCAGGGCAGCCTTTAAGTGGCTGCTGGTTGATGCAATTGCGCCGGTAATTGGAGTTATTACAGCGCTTTTCATTAAACTCCCGCAATCATCTTTTGCGATAGTACTGGCAGTATTTTCGGGTTTTTTACTTTATATCGGGGCAAGCGATTTATTGCCTGAAAGCCAAAGCCAATACCCGAAATTGTGGACCACGATCCTGACCATTGTAGGAGCATCAATCTTATATTTTGTTACAAAACTTTAGAAAAGGGGTCCAAATTGATTCGCAAAAAATGAAATAAAAATCAAAAATTTTTAAATGTGATTGTCGCAAAGAAATATCATCAGGAAAATAATTTTTAATCCTTTTTGCAAAAAATAATATGTTCTTGTCATTTCATAAGCCAGTTCAAAATAAGGTAAGCAAGAGTGAAACATTTGTGCTTGCCGGTGATATTGGAGCCACCAAAACGAATCTGGCACTTCTTAAAATCAGTGGCGACGAATTTACTATCATCCACGAGGCCCATTATATATCTCACCAGTATAATAATATGATGGAACTTTCAGAAGAATTCCTGAAAGACCTTCCGTTTCCGGACTCAATTTGCCTGGGTGTGGCAGGCCCTGTCCTCGGCGGTCATGTCAAGCTATCCAATTTGCATTGGGAGATAGACAGGGACGAATTATCCAATCATTACAAAATAAGAAAGATAAATATCATTAATGATCTCGAAGCAAATGCTTATGGCCTTGCGATGCTAACCGATGCTGATATCGTGACCATTCATGAGGGAAGCAAAACTCATTTGGGAAATGCTGCAGTAATTGCACCCGGAACCGGCCTCGGAGAAGCTGGTATTTTTTGGGACGGAAATGCTTTTTTCCCATTTGCAACGGAAGGCGGACATTGTGACTTTGCACCACGTGATGAAATTGATGTTGAATTATATAAGTATCTGGAAAAACAGTTTGGCCATGTTAGCTGGGAACGCCTTATTTGCGGACCGGGGATATTTAATATCTATGAATTTCTCCGCGAGGAAAAGAAAATGAATGAGCCGGGTTGGCTCAAAGAAAAAATGGAAAATAATGATGCCCCTGAAGTAATAAGTGAAAATATACTTCAGTGCGAAATTTGTAAAGAGGCGATGCAACTATTTATCCGTTACCTTGCCTATGAATCAGCAAACCTTGTGCTGAAAATGAAAGCAACAGGTGGCCTGTTTATTGGCGGTGGAATAGCGCCAAAGAATATTTCCCTATTGCAGGGCAATTTATTTTATAAATCCTATTGCCAAAGCGGAAGATTAAATTATTTGCTGGAAGAAGTTCCC
>PKYU01000118.1 GCA_003132765.1 Chitinophagaceae bacterium
TTCAATCAGTTCTGCAATTATATGCACTTTGCCTTCATGTTTTTGAATAGTGCCGGAGAGAATGGCAGCTACATCTAATTCATCAGCTATTTGTTTAAGCGATTTCGTTGTATTCTTAAAACCCCTGACTGAAAACCATGCAATCACTTTTTGCAGCGAAGTAATTTTTGAGAGATTATTAATGATGTCCTGTGTAATACCATCAGAAACATATTCTTCACTATCCTGACTTCCTGTATTTTCGAAGGGCAAAACTGCAATTGTTTTTTCTCCCGAAAATCTGGCTGTATGAAAAAAATTCTGGTATACAAAATATGAAACAGCTAATAATATTACCGCTACTGCAGGGATGATCCATTTTTTTATTGCAGATTTTTTTGCAATCTCCTTTAGTTTGCCGGTCAATTCTTCTTTTTTAGGAACAGTTAATCCTTCATTCGCCAATNNCATCCACATTTTTAAAATGAAACCTGCCTAAGGAAACACTTTTAAATTCCTGTTGATTTTTTATTTCATTTTTTATTACAGGAGAAAAAAGAATTGAATTGGCAATACCAAGCGATTGCACTCTTGCCGCAACATTAACACCGTCTCCGAAAACCTTACCATCATTAAAAAAAACTTCTCCAACGTGCAAGCCCACACGCAATGGTACCTTTGGTTCTGCCTGAAATTGGCGCTGCATTTCTATAGCACATCTCAACGCTTCTGTAGCGCTTGAAAAAATGCAAAGGCTTCCATCGCCATAGTCATTAAGTATTTCACCTTTATGAGACGATACGGTTTTTCTGAGAACATCCACGTAATGTTTGCTAACGGCAACCGCAGTTTCCTCGTCCTTCTGCATCATAGCTGTAGAGCCAACAATGTCTGTAAATAAAATAGCAGCTAACCGGCGTGCTGGTTCTATGATGGCCATTAATAAAACTAAATGTTCTCCTAAAATAAAACTAATTAAGGAGAACACCCATTCTACCAATTCAATTGAAGCACTTTGGAATCTGTTTAAGAACTGTCGTTAGAATGTAAAGGTGTAACCGACAAAAAATAACGAGTTGGCAAAATGCCCTGGCGTAATCGAGTTCATCCCCGTTATTGCAGCCATTCTTTTATCAGGAACAGTTTCTATGGTAGCACGGGCAACAGGCAGAGTAACAAAGCCATATAAGAATGAGTGTTTAAACTTATACTGAATCCCCGGCTCCGCAGAAAATATATGGCCTACTCTCCTAAGGCCATCATCCTTACCAATTAAATCATGAGCAGGCGCTCCCTCATAACGAAGTCCTGCTGTAACAACTAATTTATCAAAACTAAAATTAGTTCCTCCGCGTAATGTATAATTGTCGGGTACACTATTTACGTCATAAGTTGTAGCATGAAAAAGCGCTATAACATTGGGGGGAAGAATGCCGGGAGGCCAGGCTGCTACTCCATTTACATCTTTTGGACTGATGAGATAAAAACCGTTTCCATACACGCTGATCGTTCTGTTAAAATTATAAAAAGCATTGAACTCTGTGGTAATTCCTAAGCCGCCATCACCCAGTTGTATCGCAACATTTACAGGGACTAATTCTTTAGCGGACTTATCATTCGCATCGGTATAAAAATAATCCTCCGTATGATAATTACCTGTCGGGAACTTAAGTCCCAGGCCAATTTGAATATTACCTTTTTGTGCCACATTCTCGTTTAGTAACCACTTATAAACAGCCAACCGCATATCTCCGAGCCCATAAGCGTGAGTGGCATGCCTGTCGCCTGATGCATGTTCCGCCTTGCTGCTGGCCGCATTAGCAGAAATTGGCACATCAAGCGCAAGCGACCACCCTCTATTCAACACCCTGCTGATCCCAATATTCATTGTGTATTCGTAGAGNNCAGAAATCTCCAGGCCTGGAAGTAGCGATTATTGATATCCATCATCCATTTGTCCGTAGATTGCCCATAACCTAACTGCGCAAACTGGCCAAAACCTGCAATATTACGTATCGCCACACAACCCTGAGAATATCCAAAGTTAATTGATGCCATAAGAATCAATAAGAGAATAATTAGTTTTTTCATTTTTTTTGTAATTATTTGAGATTATTCACTGAAGTTGATTATTTGAAATGTTAAAAGTAGATGCATCTAAATGAAAAAACTCATATTTTCTTTAAATAGCTGGTTTTCGGGGACAAAAGCCGTTCGTTGCCACTTGACAACTTTAATTAAATTTTAAAAATTGTAAAATTCATTTGATTAAATTTCTTTCTTCAAAAATTTTTCAACCTCATGCCTGTAACTCCTGCTTACGGGCAATTCATATTTCCCTATCTGAATAAAATCGTGTGTAAAAGATTCAATCTTATTTTTTGCAATTATAAAAGAGCGGTGAATGCGAATAAACGATGATGGAAGATTTTCTTCCAGGATAGAAATAGAATGTTTGGTTACAATAGTTTTATCTTTTGTTACCACTTTTATATAGTTCTTCAGGCTCTCAATAAATAATAAATCGTCAAGGTTAATTTTTATATTTTTTCTGTCTGCACGCAGGTAAATAAAGTTATTTTCATTTTCTTTTTCAGGTGTATTACTGAAAGACTTTTTTTCGCCCGTGGACAAATTCAGTTTCATTACTTTATTTACTGCTTTAAGAAATCTTTCAAATGAAATTGGTTTTAATAAATAATCTACTGCATCAAGGTCAAAGCCTTCTACCGCAAATTTTCTAAAAGCGGTTGTAAATATTACTTTCGGTGGATTAGAAAGCGTTCGCATAAAATCTGTACCAAGTATATGCGGCATTTGAATATCCAGGAATATAAGATCAACAGAATTATTCTGAAGTAGAGCGAGCGCATCAACAGCGTTGGCACAGGTTCCTGCGAGATGGAGCGCAGGAATTGACTGGATATATTTTTCGATAAGCTGCAGGGCTGGTGGCTCATCATCAACTGCTATACAATATATTTTTTTATTGCCTGGCAAATGAGAAATTTTTAAAGATCATAAATTGCTGCATCTATATTTTTAACTAATTTATTTTCCTGCTCCAGAGGTATCTGCATGTTAATTGTAAAAGTATTTTCTGTAGGTTCTATAGTAAGATAATGTTTTTCAGGATGAAGAATTGCAAGTCTTTTTTTTACATTGCTCAATCCAATTCCATTTTTTTTATCAAATACTTTCCCCACGGGTTTATTATTAGCCAATGTAAAATGAAGCATCTCCTCATCTGCCTGTATAAATAATTTTATCCAGGGATCTCTCAGCATTTTACTGGTGCCATGTTTAAAGCTATTTTCAATAAAAGGTATCATGAGTAATGGCGAAATCATTTTGTCATCATAATCACCCGTTATTTTAAGTTCAACATCCAACCGGTCGCCATATCTTATTTTTTCCAATTCAAAATAATCATTAATCATATTTATTTCTTTACTTAAGGATACAGTATTCGCCGTACATTCACTAATCATGTAGTAAAGAAGGTTTTCCAATTTTTTTACAAGATCTTCTGCCTTTGCAGGTTCTGAAAGTATAAAGAAATAAATGTTATTTAGAGTATTGAATAAAAAATGCGGATGTATCTGTGCTTTTAGTAATTGCAATTCCGCTTTAGCATTTTCACGTGCCAGGATCTTATTTTCATTTTGTTTAAGATACCAATCTTTGATTTTTTTTAGAGACAACAATACCCCACAAATTAGTGGCGGATTTCCCAAAATTCGAATGGTATTTGCCTTAAAAAATGTGTTTAGCGAAATCACACCTATAGCAACCGACAATTGTTTGTTTGCAATAGCTTGTAATATCCCAAACATAAATCCGATTATAAACAGTAGTAACACGCCAGTGGCAAAAAGGACATATTTCTTTTTTACGAAAAACGCTGGAACCAGGTAATATACTATCGTATACGAGATTATCATATTGGTAAGGGTGCCCCATATTAATGCGCCCAAAAAAATAGGCATTGCATTTTCAAGAAAATGATTTGGAGGATAAAAAAAACTAATGCGAACGAAATGATATAAAAATACTGCCAGCCAAAATATAAAATGGCGTTCAAGCCTGTAAGCCCACTTGTTAGAGAATATGAGATTATAGTAGTTCATGCAATCCCTTTTCTGAAACTAGAACTTTCTTATCAGCGACACCATTATAATAGACGGGTACGTTTAAAATAATAGTAATATTTTCTTCATCAGCGAATACTTCAAATTGATGCAAAGCCGGATATAGATATTGTAATTGCTTTTCAAGATCAATAAATTTAAATTTTACTTCCGCCGCATCATTATGGTTCTCTAAAAAACGGCTGCAAATAAGATGATAGTCCAGGCGATTAGCCTCAACAGTTACCATTAGTTCCAGCGAAGGATGGTTTTCATTATCCTTTAAAAAAAAATCAAAACAGTTTTCAATAACAGATAATAGTAATAACGGGGAAATATATTTTCCAGATGTAGCTTCTCCTGATATATTAATTTCTGTTTCGAGTCTGTCTTTGGAGCTTTTCTTTTCCAGGTCAACATAGCTTTTTATCAATTCGAGTTCTTTTTCAAGCAATACCCATTCCCGGTCACTTTCATACAAAATATAGCTTAATAAATCTGATAAATGCAGAATCAAATTAGCCGCAAGCGATGGGTTTAATTGAATATGTTTTTTTACAGTGTGTAATGAATGAAAAAGAAAGCGTNNGTAACTGTAATTCCCGGGAGGTTTTCTCCTTTGCCAATCGTTCATTTTCTTTTTGTTCCAGATACCATTTCTTGGTAAGTTTAATACCTCCTGAAACCCCCAAAATGACTACCGGTAAAAATAAACCATTAACTATGGCATTATATTTATTGTTATCAAATGTTATTTTATCTAATGGTACACGCGAGGTCAGATGTATATAAAGAGCACCTGAATAAAAGCAGGCAATGAAATTAAATGTAAGTAAACATGCTATCCAGCAAAAGAATACCAGGTACCTGCTGTGAAATAAATAGCGGGGCAATACTACATAAATAAAAACATATACAGATAAAACATATACAGGGAAAAAGAAAAATGCGTTGAAGGTGCTATCAATAAAACTCCGGGGCTTTAATGCTTCATTAACGCCACCTACCATTAAGTTTTGAATAATAAAATGCAAAGTCAGGACTCCCCAAAAAGCCAAATGACGGTATAAGCGCTGTCCTGGTTTATTGGAGAATATAAATTCGTATCCCGTCATGCAGCTTTTTTCCTTATAAAGATAAACAGCAATTTATTACACCACGATGCTTTTCAACCGAAACATCCTATTTGTATACAGATGCCATTCATCAACGAAATTATACACCCCGTAATCGCTATAAGTAAAGTGTATATGTAACAGGGCTGTTAGGATAAATGAACAAAAAAATAAAACAACTATAAATAGTTTAGCGGTACAAAAAGAATTGCGGGGTTGAGAAGAAGATTACCTGCTAAATAATTTCATACCGTTTATTCTAACGCATTTTAAAATTTTGATTTTTAACCAATAAATAAAGGAGGATAATTATGAAACAAAAATTTCTATTACAATTTGCAGTAATTGCAGCATTCTTTTTCTTTTTCACCGGGTGTAAAAAAGATCATGCACCCGATTGCGATGGAAAGAATAAGGTATTAACAACAACTTCTAAAGTTATTTTTACAGGCTTAAATGATCCACGGGGACTCAGGTTTGGCCCTGACGGGAATCTCTATGTTGCAGAAGGAGGCGTAGGTGGAACAGATTCCACCATAGGGCAATGTACACAGGTTCCCGGAGCAGGCCCTTATCATGGGAGCGATACCGGTAGCCGTATATCGAGGATTGATTGGCAGGGTGTACGCACAACTGTTGCGGATCTTCTTCCTTCAAGTCAATCAAATGCGGCTACTGGAAATGCAATTAGTGGAGTAGCAGATGTTCAATTCATTGGTAATACTTTATACGGATTGCTCACAGGCGCAGGATGTTCACATGGAGTGCCCAATGTTCCAAATCAAATCTTCAAAGTAAATGCTGATAAAACCTGGACAATGGTGGCCAATATCAGTCAATACCTCATGAACAATCCTGTAGCTCGTCCGGATCCTGATGATTTTGAGCCGGATGGAACACCATACAGTATGGTTAATGTAAATGGTAATTTGTACGTTACACAACCAAACCAACAGGAGATAGACCGCATCAATCCTTTGAATGGTAATATTTCCAGGGTAGTTGATATCTCAATACTTCATAATGGTAATGGTGGTGGTTGGATAGGGCCAACATCCATGGTACATCATGATGGAAATTTCTATTTTGGAACACTTACGCCGTTTCCGTTAGTACAAGGTGCTGCCAACGTGTATAAACTATCTCCTAATGGCACTTACAGTGTTTACGCATCAGGGTTTACTATGATACTGGGTGTTACATTTGACAATGATAATAATTTGTACGTGCTCGAAAACACTGTAGGCCAACCCGGCCCAACACCCGGCTTTGGAGATGTTGTAAGAGTTGAGCCTTCAGGCAAAAGACAGGTTGTTGCTTCAGGCCTTCACCTGCCTACAGCAATGACGTTTGGCCCTGATGGGAAATTGTATATATCCGATTGGGGTATTGGCCCTCCGGGTTTAGGCCAGATCGTCCAGGTTAGTTTCAAATGTGAATTTGTGCAGCCGGATACAAAGAATTAAAAAATAGTTTTAAGACGCCTCTCTTCTCAAGTGTTAAGTATAAACCCCGTTTTTACGGGGTTTACTAATAAATATACCTTATTGAAAGATTTTATAATCATTATCAATTTTTGTCTGAAACATTTTATTCATTGCAGTAACACTTGGCTTTTTTGCAGAAAGTTATCGTGAACATATAAAAGACAATGAAGAAATTTATGAAAATATACAATCTGTTTTAGCTGACCTTGAATCTGATGTTGCGCATTCTAATGTTAATCTTGATGTGAATATTTATGGTTACTCGGCGGCGGATTCATTGATTAGTTTACTGCATAGTGATATTTCCCAAACACAGCAGATTTATTTTTATGCAAGAGCAACAACTGCTAATTTGGGTTTTTTCTATACCAACTCCAAAACCTTTGACCAAATGAAAGCTGCGGGTATGCTGAAATTAATACATCCGCGAAAGTTGCTTGATAGTTTGGGATTTTATTATGTAACGTTTCAATTGCTATTTGAACAGGATGATGTTGTCAGGCATGAGAATGATAATGTGCATAAGGGCAATTACCTACTGTTCGACAGTTATGTTTTTTCAAAAATGAAAATTGTGTTTGACAGCATTAATAGGTCGCATACTATCGTTCAGCCTCCTCCGGGGCATCCCGCATTACTTTCAACTGACTATAAAGATGTGAATGAAGTAGCGTTAAATTATTATTATCTCTCTGCTACTGCAAAGTTTGATTGCCGTGCTGCCGAAGCACAGAAAAAACTTGCATTAAGACTTATTGAGTTAATCAAAAAAGAATATCATTTAAAAGATGAATGAAGAAGAAAACAGAGAAGAAAGACCAGAAGAGGGAAAGACAGAAAGTTCGCCGGAAGTGAATGATACTTCCGAAGAACAACCTGTTGAATCAACTGCCAACTATCAAACACAAACTGAAAACATGGAACTACATCATCATTCAAATGTCGAAAAGAAAAACTTCAAAGAAT
>PKYU01000516.1 GCA_003132765.1 Chitinophagaceae bacterium
AGGGAAAGTGGTCATTATGTGCAAACGCCATCGATTATATTCACAGTTCATGCAAATATTATCTTACTGGTGAACAAGGGGTATATGTTGTCAATGATATAGAAGAGTTTGGTTGCTAAAAAGTATTTTCATGTACGCAACGTCCCCTGCCGGGAGACGTTGCTGAGAAGAGGTAGATAAACTATTATATTGGTACAATTTCGGAATTTCATTCCGAAATTGTACCTTTAATTTATGGTAAAGCGTGAATCAGCTAAAGAATTAAAGATATTAAGTACCGAGTTTAAAGCGGTGGCTGTAGTAGGGCCGAGGCAATCGGGGAAAACCACTTTAACAAAGGCAGTCTTTCCCGGAAAAGATTATGTTTCTTTGGAAAACCCTGATCAACGGGTTTTTGCCCAGGAGATCCCCGGAGCTTCTTAGCCCAGTATCCAAAAGGGGCCATTATTGATGAAGCCCAACGAGTCCCTGAATTATTTTCCTATTTACAACAATTGCTGGATGAATCTGCTGAACCGGGCAAATTCATTCTTACAGGTTCAAACAACTTTTTGTTGCAGCATAATATTATGCAAAGCCTTGCGGGGAGGATTGCTTATTTATACCTGTTACCATTTTCAATTAAAGAATTGAAAAGCGCTGATTTGTTGCCTTCAGGTATTAATGAACTAATGTATAAAGGGAGTTACCCTCCCGTATATACACAGCAGATAGCTGCGGAAAAATGGTTTCCCAATTATGTGAGCACTTATGTGGAACGGGATGTCAGGTTGATAAAAAACATTACCGACCAGGCTGCATTTGAGCGTTTCATAAAACTTTGTGCAGGCCGAACGGGCCAATTACTGAACAGGAACAGCCTTGGTATAGAGGCGGGAGTGGATAGCAAAACTATTGCGGCCTGGATAGGGATATTAGAAAGTAGCTTTATTGTTCATTTGTTACAGCCACACCATCATAATTTTAATAAAAGGGTAGTCAGAATGCCGAAATTGTATTTTTATGATACTGGTTTGGTGTGCAGTCTACTGGGCATCCGGAATGAAACACAATTAAATCTCCATCCGCTTAGGGGAGGCCTGTTTGAGACCCTCATCATCAGCGAATTGATAAAAAAGCGATACAATGCCGGGAAGCCACGCAATCTATATTTTTGGAGGGATAATAAGGGAAATGAGGTTGATATTATAATTGATGAGGGTAACAGCCTGTTTCCTGTAGAAATAAAAGCCGGGCAAACCATTACTCCGGCCTATTTTAAAGGTATTAATTTTTGGAATCAACTGGCAGGAAATAAAGAAGGAGCTGTAATATATGCCGGGGATAAAATGCAAAAAAGAAGTTCGGGAATAACCATAATTCCATGGAATAAAATAAATCTTTAAAAATTATAAGCACTATGAATTTATACATGGGTGGATGAGGTGCCATAAACGCATAAACTTGCAAGAAAATTCTTCAAACTTCCATTATTAAGTCCTGCCCATTTTTTTTTTTTCAATAAATATTTCAGCCGTTCAGGTTTAGCACTTCTCCCTCTACTTTGTCAATGGGTCACAAAGGACTCTCCACCGGAGTCCTTCGTGACCTACGGAGCCTCCTTTGGAGGCGAGGGTTGTTTGATAAGGGGCTGTCTTAAAAGCAAGATTTTAAGGCAGCCTTATTTTTATTTTGTAGTTGCCGGCTCCTGTATAAAGTTACTACCGGTAAAAAACAAAAAAACAGCTCTTTCAGGCTGCTTTTTTCCTTAAATTTTGTGCAATTGCCAATAACCCGATTTCTATCGAGACTTTTTTCTTACCCTTGAGCAGGAAGCGCCTAAACCCGTGGTTCGATTTTATATTTCCGAAGACAGATTCCACATCCCACGGTCGTTTCTTTCGGTGTTGTATCCCTTTTTGAGAAGTTAGGTTCCGGTGTGCTATTTCTTTAAGGCGATTGAGATTAAAATTTACCTCTATAACTCTGTTGCCCTTTGATTTATGACATACCCCATTTAGCGGACAACGTTCACAATTAACAGCCTGGTATTTTGTTAAGTGCTGTTCAAATCCTGCTGCCGNNTAAGCCTATGTTTTGCATCGGCTGCCCCATTGGACAATAGTAACAGTCTTTGTCTTTATTGTAATGTAGTTTAGATGGTGCAAAAGAGGATGTTTGTCCTGATGTGGTGATGATTGTTCTTTATCGAAGTAGCTGTATTTAACGTAACCTTCAATAGCATTATCTTCCACGTACTGCAGGTTTTGTTCAGACCCATAACCTGCATCAGCGGTCACTGCATCCGGGTACTGCTCATATTGTTCTTTATGCTGTTGCAGGTGTGAAACAAATGTAGTTGTATCGCCAGGAGTCTGGTGGATGCTATAGTCAACAATATACTGATCGCTGCTTGATACCTGTACATTGTAAGCCGGCTTCAGCTGACCGTTGAGCATGTGGTCTTCCTTCATTCTCATAAAGGTTGCATCCTGATCGGTTTTGGAATAGCTGTTACGTTCTCCCATTATTTTTTCCTGTGCCTCATACTTCTCAAGATTGGCAGGCCATGTCTTCTTAGCGTAGTTCAACTTCTGCCTTATCTGTTTGGTTACCTGCTTATCTTTTAATGCCGCTTCTATCTTTTCTATTGTTTCCCTTACCTTTTGTGCATCTATTTTATTGAAAGTTGGCGGTTACGGTTCATCCAATTCTTCGGCAGCTACTTTCTGAGCATACTGCCAGAGGTCATCTATTTGTTTCTTTATCTTTTCTTTATTTGTTTTTATACTATTACCCCATACAAAAGTGTACCGGTTGGCAACAGATTCTATTTTAGTGGCATCCACATGCACTTCTTTAAGACTGATCAGGCCGGCATCGGCCAGCAATTGTACAATCTGAACAAATATATCTTTAAGTGTATCCTTCAATCGTTGCCCCCGAAAACTGTTAAGGGTGTTGTGGTCCGGCTTGTTCATCCCGCTCAGCCACATAAAATGAATACTCTCTTTTAAGGCCGCTTCCATTTTAAGGCTACTGTATATATTAGTAAGGTAACTATATACCATAACCTTCAGCATCATTTTGGGATGGTAGCTGGATGTACCACCTCCTTTATATTGATCCATTAAAAGTCTGAGGTCTATTTTATTCACCACATCATTAATTATGCGAACCGGGTGGTTTGCATCAATAAGTTCATCAAATGAAGGTGGAATAACAAAGGCCTGCGTGGGGGAATATTCTTTAAATACAGGTTTTGCCATAGCTGTAATTTGTACTACAAATATAAGCAAAAGCCTTTACTGTATTGGCTTTAAGCCGCATTTTATT
>PKYU01000069.1:0-3674 GCA_003132765.1 Chitinophagaceae bacterium
TACAGCAGGCTCAGCCTTGCTACGTTAACCGAAAAGGAAGAAGGTTCGAGAAAGAATGTTACAGAAGCTGAATTGAATACTTTAAGAAACAAACTTAAACCTTCTGATAACCAATCAATTACTGGCGACACTGACGAAGGGTATTTTATTGAAAATATTGAAAAGTATGTTTTAAGTAATCATGTGGATATGATTGTGATGGGAATAACCGGAAGCACAAGGATTGCACAGGTATTTATGGGAACTAACACCCTGAATGTAATAAGACATGTAAACTGCCCCGTTTTGATTGTACCTCCTGATGCGAAATTTGCTGGAATCAAAAATGTTGTTTTCACTTCTGATTTTAAAGACGTGGCCAGAACCACTCCATTTGAATCTTTGAAGAAGATCATGGATATTTTTAAACCAAAATTGACCATCTTAAATGTGGATAGCGAGCATTATATTGAGTTGACTGATGAATATAAGCTTGAGCGGAAAGCAATGGAAGAGGAATTGGGAGTTTATAAACCTGAATTTGCATTTTTAAGAGCTTATGATTTCCTTGAAGGCATTAACAGGTTTGTCGATTCAAAAACAATAGATGCAATTATTACTGCACCCCGGAAGCACAGTTTTTTGAGCCAGCTTTTCAAAACAAGCCACACTAAGAAACTTGCTTATCACAGCCATGTACCTACGATTGCCATTTCTTCCTAATCGGCTGTAACAGGAAAATTGGTTACCATAGAATTTTTAATTTCGGGAAAACAAGATTAATTTAAAGGAGTAATAATAATACTGATAGGCATAACTGCCTTTCCAGGTACTAGTATATTCAATTTTTTCTCATTTTTTATTAACCTGTGATTCCATCAATTCTAAAGAAGTATCAGGCAAATTTTTGATAAAAAAATTGGAATCAGTACCTGATCAAAATCGATTTATGAAAAATATTAAGCTAATAGAAGTTCCCAGCGAAATAGGTGCCGGTACCCGTGGCGCCAGCCTTGGCATTGATGCTATAAAGATTGCTGCACTAGATTTCATGAGCAATTTTTTCGTTCATTTCCCTTCTGAAAAGATAGAAACTGAAAATGATTTGTTATTTGAACCAATTCATTCTCCCTATGCAAAGCGAATCAATGGAGTGATTACTATGTATGAAAGGGTTTCAAAAGCTGTGAAGGATGCCATCAATAATAATTTTTTCCCGGTCGTGATCAGCGGAGATCATAGTACTTCCGGGGGAACTATTGCAGGAATTAAGCTGGCAAAACCTAAGAGTCGCCTTGGCATTATCTGGATTGATGCTCATGCTGACCTCCATACTCCCTACACTACCCCATCAGGAAATTTGCATGGGATGCCACTTTCGGCGTCCATCGCCGAAGATAATGAAGAAAGCAAAGTACATGAGCCGGACGAAAAAACAAAAAAACAGTGGGACCAATTAAAGCATTTTGGCAAAATTCATCCAAAGGTATTGCCTGAAGATATCGTATTAATCTCCTTACGGGATTATGAAAAGGAAGAGAAATTTCTGATAGAAAAATACGGTATGAAGGTAATTACGACTGCTGAACTCAGGCGCAAAGGCCCGGAGAATGTGGTGAGGGCAGTGTTGCGCTATTTGACCGAATGCACGGATATTTATATCAGTTTTGATGTAGATTGCCTGGATTCTTCCATATCTAAAGGAACTGGCACTCCAGTTAGCAACGGGCTAAAAGAAAGGGAAGCTGAAGACCTCATGAGTAAATTTATGCAAAACAGGAAAATATGCTGTTTTGAAATTGCCGAAGTAAATCCTACTCTCGATAAGGAAAACCTTATGGCAGAAATTGCTTTCAACATTTTACAACGCAGTGTAAATGTATTGATGATGAATTAATCCCCTACCATAATTGACGGGGCTTGCAGTAATTCCTATTCCGGGCATAGTATTATCACAAAATACTTACTCTTTCCACCTGCGTAAGATTGGTTTCCAAATCCCTTATCCGTAAATAATAAACGCCAGCAGGAGGTTTTACAGGCCATTGAATACTAATTGTGGCATTTCCATCTATATTGTAATTTTTTCCGAAAATTGCTCTGCCAACTTCATTATACAATTCTACAAAATAGACTCCTCCAACATTGTTCAAAAATTGTAATTGCACACCTGTTACTGATGGATTGGGAAATAAATGATAGGAAACCTGGTCAGTGCTTTTTACCAGGATACTGTTTATCGCTGAATAAATAAAGCTTCCGGAATTACTAATTTGTTTAATCCTGAAAAACACGTACCCATTATATCCCTGCGGAGGAGTATATAATAATTGGTAACTGGCATTATTTCCACTAAGTGTTGATTTACCTTCTCCAATATTTTGAAATACTTTCCCGTCTGTACTTGATTCCACTTCATAAGTATTTGAGCTTTGAAGGTCATTTATCTGCCATTGAACCAAAATACTATTCCCTAGGATAGAGATGGTGAAATTAGTTAAATGGGTTTCAAGTACGCTAAAAGGACACCAATAATAGACCAAATTCACACCAAGCCTGGTGTAAGCCCTAAGTTTGATAATAGCATTATCGCTTCCTGTCAAAATGGTAAAAGTGCTGGTAGTAAGGTAATTGAAGTTGACCGTACCTGTACCATAAAACCCGGGACTGCCGCTTACATATTTTGTATATGCATTTTGATTAAATACAGTGTCGGGACCTACATCCACCTGGTCTCCTGTGCCACTGGAATCATATGGGCCAAGTGTGTAAGGGCCGTAATCTTTAGGCGCCGATACTACTGAACTCAGGAAACCATTCGGGCCGGTAAATTGAGACCTTCTGTATGTTTCGAAATTATAGTCCTCCGTAGAATCAAGGTTATTTTCAAGATTGTAATTTACGACTGTAGTAATAGTATCACTTAATCTTAAGCAAGTTAATACGCCCACACTGGGATCAAATTGGGGGAAAGAAATGGTTGTATTTGTGGCAATTATTGAGTCAAAGTATTGGCTATATGANNAAAGTAATAGAAAATGCCATTAGCATGTAAAATTTTTTCATAGGTTATGGTTTGAATGAAGAGAGGATTAGCTGTAAATAAAATTAACACTTATCAACCCCGCTTCAAACGAAAAAGCCCTTGAAAATCTACATAGTAAAATCCACATCAAATTATATTATTCGATATACATTATTAATAATCTAATTATTATGGGAGATGTCTATATTAATTGTTTAGTATAAAATTTCGCTTTAATAGTGAAAGATCAGAATATTTACTGAATAGCAAATATGAATTGAAAACCTAAAGCGTGATGGTAATTTTATAAACCGATTGGACCGTCTTTTTTCTGCCGGTTTTTGGCCAGGGATGGATCCATTTCAATTGCCTTATCGCAAAGTTTCTCCCCTCTGTCTTTATCGCCTTTCTTTTCAAAAGCCATCCCTGCCATAAACAAGGATGAGGCATCATTGGGGTTAAGTCCAAGCAGCCTCTGGTAGTAAGTTAATGCATCGTCATATCTCTTTGTTTCGTACATAGCGTAAGCAATATTATTGATCAGCTCTTTGTTATTTGGTTTTTTATCTAACACACTATTGAGCGTCTTCATTCCATTTTCACCATCTCCTGTATAGACCTGGGCAAATCCTAAATTTTCATTGTAATCGTTAGTCTTATTGTATCCTTT
>PKYU01000069.1:3682-3913 GCA_003132765.1 Chitinophagaceae bacterium
ATAGCTATTGCATGCTCGTATTGAGGAATCGCCTTTTTCTCATTTTCTAATTCAAGGTAAGTGCGCCCTAGCGTATAGGCAGCATCAGCATCTTTGTCATCTTTACTGATCGCCTTTAATAATAGACTTTCTGCCTTGCCATAATCCTCCAGGTTGTAATAGCTCATTCCCATAATGTGGAATGCATCAGGGCAATCATTGCATTTTTGAGACATGTCAATAGCCTTTTGA
>PKYU01000335.1 GCA_003132765.1 Chitinophagaceae bacterium
AACTTCTGCCTGATAAATTTCAAACTATCGCAAATTTTCCAATCAAAGGATAACTCCCAAACTTCATGTCTTTTATTTTTCTTTTTCCTTGTGATCTCTATATCATCAGATAGCATTGATAACAGATTCTTCTCTCCATTCTCCTTTAGCCGATTTATTAGCTCGTAAGCCATAAATCTTTTGCCGTTTCCCACAATGGTATTATTCGTTTGGCCGGTGGCCGCAAAGTGGATCAATACGTGTACGTGATTGGGCATAATCACAAAACCATTGATTTGATGACCTTTTGTGTGTATTGCCAAAGTTCTTCCAATTGCTTTTTCATCTTCTCTTTGTTTGTCCTTATGGATTTGCCCCAAACAAAGGTGTAGCGGTTGGCATTGGCTTCTATCTTCGTGCCATCTGTATAAATATCTTTAATGCTTAACACCTCTTCTTCTACCAGCAGTTCTACTACCTGTGTGAAGATGTTTTTTAAAGTATCCCGAAGGCGCTTACCCCTGAAACTATTGATGGTATTGTGATCCGGCTGCTGCATACCGGCCAGCCACATAAAATGTATATTCTCTTTGGTAGCAGCTTCCAACTTACGGCTGCTATATACATTGCTTACATAACCGTACACTAATATTTTCAAAAGCATCTTTGGATGATAACTCGACGTGCCGCCTCCTTTGTATGCTTTTTCTAGTTCTTCCAGGTTAACTGATTCTATCACTTCGTTTACTACTCGAACAGGATGATACAATGGTATCAGTTCATCTAATGAAGGAGGAAGCCGTAAGCCCTGAGTGGGGCTGTAAGTTTTAAAAACTACTTTGTTGTTTTTTACCATACCTATAAGACAACCATCAAGTACACATTGATGCAAAATGCAGGTGCAAAAGTTATTCAGTTCAATTGTGAATAAACAACACCTTTTTTCTGAAAATAAAAAAAAGGCCGCCCTTTTAAGACAGCCTCTGAATATTCTTCAAATTGAACATTATTTATTTCGCGTCAACGGCATTGTTCAATTCATCATCAACAAGAATCCGTCCGCAGTTTTCGCAAACTATTATTTTTTTTCGCTGCTTAATTTCACTTTGTTTTTGAGGTGGAATGGCATTAAAACAACCCCCGCAGGAATCTCTTCCAACAGGAACCACTGCCAGGCCGTTGCGATAATTTTTCCGGATCCTGTCATAACTAACCAACAGCCTCTCTTCAACCTGTGCTCTTGCAGCAGCAGCTAACTTATTGAAATGTTTTTCTTCTTTATCTGTTTCTGCAATAATTTTTTCCAATTCTCCCTTCTTTCCTTTCAGATTTGCTTCTTTCGTTGCTACCGCTTTTTTTGCCAGCTCCAGTTGTTTGCCTTTTTCAGCTATTTCTTCTGTCGCATCTTTTATGTGCTTTTCTGCAAGTTTCACTTCCAGGGTTTGCATTTCAATTTCTTTATTGATAGCCTCAAATTCCCGGTTGTTTTTTACACTGTCACTCTGCTTTTCATATTTCTTGATAAGATCCTGTGCATCTTTAATAATCGTCTTCTTTGCCTCAATAAATTCCAGCATCCCATTCATTTCCTCTTCGATGCGGTTTTGCCGTGCATTTAATCCGGCAATTTCGTCCTCCAAATCGCTGACCTCTATCGGTAGTTCACCCTTTAAAATCTGAATACCATCCAGCTTACTGTCTATCTTTTGAAGTTTTACAAGAGATGATAATTTTTCTTCTACAGAATAATCTTTTACTTGTGCCATATAAAAAACGATGTTTTTTTAAATTTTAAGAATCCCAAAAAAGAAATTCAGCTAAAATAATTCACCGGATTAGTGTTAATTTCTGTTTTAAGGATCGCAAAGTTAGGAAATTTTTGGTGTAAAATGTCAGCAATCAGGTCAATCGTAAATTGTTCGCTTTCATAATGGCCTATATCGGCAAGAAGAATGGAACGATCTGCATCAAAAAATTCATGGTATTTTATATCTCCAGTAATGAAAGCATCTGCTCCGGCATCCTTTGCAGCAGAAACCAGGAAGCTGCCGGCTCCTCCACAAACTGCAATTTTTTTAACTTTTTTGTGCAAAAATGGCGTATGCCTAACCACTGAAAGTCCGAATAAGGATTTCAGCTGAATTAGTAGATCACTTTCTTTAACAGGCTCCTTCAATGTGCCAATCAACCCACTTCCCGCTTCATCCCATTTATTGCTTAGCGGATAGATATCATAAGCAACTTCCTCATATGGATGTGCATTTTTCAATTCCTGCAAAATCCGGCCCTCCAGGTACCCCGGAAAAATGACTTCGATCCGTATTTCATTTTCTGTATGTCTTTCCCCAATATTTCCGACAAAAGGCCTGGCTCCGTCATTTGCCTTAAATGTGCCTTCTCCTTTAGTATTAAAACTACATTCATTGTATTTACCAATCTTGCCTGCCCCTGCTCCAAACAGGGCATTCCGGACTTCTTCAGCATGCCCTATAGGAGAAAAGGTAACCAGCTTTTTCAAAAGTTCCCCCTTTGGGGAAAGAACGGCAAGGTCCTGAAGGTCTAATTTTTGAGCAATCTTATTATTTACCCCTTGCAAAATATTATCCAAATTGGTATGCATTGCATAAACGGAAATATTATTTTTTATGGCTGAAATTACCGTCCGCTCTACATAATTTTTCCCATTTAATTTTTTCAATCCCTTAAAAATTATCGGGTGATGCGCCACTATGAGATTACATTTCTTGCGAACGGATTCTGAAATTATTTCTTCTGTTACANNGGCGCAGAAAGAACACCCGTGCATTCCTCATCAGCGTTCCCTACGAGTAGTCCTGCATTATCATAATCTTCCTGCAAACTCAAAGGAGCATAATTCTCAAGACATTCCACTACTTCAGCTATTTTCATTATTTTTTTAGCAAAGATAGAAAACAGTAATTTCTTTGGGCCTATTTGCGATTGAATTGATTTTTAATATGAGTATTTTAAGAATTTCGCTTCTTTAGTCTCTTATAAATATTAAACTATTTTTTAATCAGTTTTATGACCTAAATGGCAGTTAGTTAAGGTTCAATTTACATATCTTCATCAATTAATATAAAATGCATTCATTATCTAAAATATTGGTTTTTACAGGACTGGTGCTGATGATACATAGTAAAAGTGAGGCCCAGGTTTTTGGTGGGAATCCGCCCTCTATAAAATGGAAGCAAATAAATACGCCGCTTTCCAGGGTTATTATTCCACAGAATCTTGATTCAACAGGCGAAAGAATTACCAATATTATTCAATTCATCAGTGGCCCTACTCAAAAAACAATCGGTAATAAATCTAGAAAAATTAACCTGTTAATTCAAAATCAAACCACGATTTCAAATGCTTATGTGGGTCTGGGTCCTTTCAGAAGTGAATTCCTGATAACTCCTTTGCAAAATAGTTTTGAGCTCGGCAGCCTGCCCTGGCAGGACCAATTAGCAATTCATGAATACAGGCATGTAGAACAATATAACAATTTTAATGTAGGCCTTTCCAAAGTGATGCATGATATTTTTGGTGAGGAAGGGCAGGCATTTGCCAATAATGCAACCATTCCCAATTGGTTTTTTGAAGGAGACGCAGTTTATAATGAAACTAATGTAAGCAGGCAGGGACGTGGAAGGCTCCCTTTTTTTTATGATGGATACCGTGCACTCTGGAAGGAAGGAAAAAAATATAGCTGGATGAAGCTGAGGAGCGGGTCCTTAAAAGATTTTGTACCAAATCATTACCCGCTGGGATATTTGCTAGTAGCCTATGGCAGGGAAAAATACGGGGATTTATTCTGGAAAAATGTAACACAAGATGCCGCATCTTTCAAAGGTTTATTTTANNATATTCCGGAAAAGACTATGAGACCTTTAAAAAGGATGCATTGGATTTTTTTAAAAAGCAATTCGGCCTGGAAAATATTGAACCTCAAAAAAACAGCTCTTCCCAAACTTATATAGACGAAACATATCCCGCTTATTCAGGAAACGACTCCATCATTTTTGCAAAAAGTGGTTTCAAACAAATCCCGGAATTTGTTCTGCGAACCGGAACCAAAGAAAAAAAGATAAAGATTAGTGATTACACAATCGATCCTCAATTCAGTTACAGAAATGGGAAAATTGTGTATGCATCCTACCGCCCGGATTTGAGATGGGGATATCGTGATTATAGTGATTTAAGAATTATAGATGTAGCTACCGGTAAACAAGAAACGCTTTCCAATAGGACCAAATATTTTTCCCCGGATATAAGCGAAGATGGGAATAGGGTTATTGCGGTCGATGAATCGCCGGACAGGAAATGCTCACTTCATTTATTGGATGCTGTTACCGGAAAAATTGTCAAAGTGATTCCCAATCCAGCCCACCTGTTTTATACTTATCCAAAATTTTATTCCAATACCCAGGTAGTATCTGCCGTGAGAAATACATCAGGACAGATGTCTCTAGCAGTTATTAATACAGCTAATGGAGCAGCTGACTATCTCATTGCTTTCACCTACAAGGTTATTGGATTTCCTTTTTTGCAGAGGGATACTCTTTATTTCTCGTCTTCGGAACAAAATAATGATGAATTGTTTGCTTTCACTTTTTCCGACAAAAAATTATGGCACATCAGGATTAGCACAAAGAAAGGAACAGGCAGATATCAACCTTCTGTGAATAATGATCATATTGTATATAGCACTTTTACTGCGGAAGGATACAAGCTTGAAGAAGTTTACAAAAAATCAGTATTCTTTGAGGAAATAAAACCTGAATCAAAAGATTCTGATTTGTCATTTTTTGGAATCTCCACACTAAAGAAGACCAATGCAGATTTATTATCCCAGGTACCCAATGATACCTTCAGTATCATTAAATATCCCAAGGGATTTAAGCTCTTAAATTTTCACAGCATCGAACCTGCTGCTAGTGATCCTGATTATTCTTTAAACCTTGTGGGCCAAAATATTCTGAATACATTTCAATCACAGATTGGATTTACGTATGACCGCGCTGAACAATACAAAAGAATTGGTATCAGCGGAACCTATAGTGCGTTTTTCCCTTATCTTTCAGCCGGCTTCAACTACACCTTTGACCGTCGGACTTTCTACCGTGGAAACCAGGTTGGTTTTAATGAAATGGAACCTTTC
>PKYU01000112.1 GCA_003132765.1 Chitinophagaceae bacterium
CGTAAATAATCAGCAGACCCTATTTAACTTGGACCCTAAATTTTTGAAACAATAAACAAGAAATTGTCTGCTATAGTTTCTTGATTAACAACTATTCAAAATATGAAAAGTCTAAAGACATTTGAGCCCCCTAAAAATGGCGAAAAGATATTAACAAACCGATCGGGAGGCGCGACAGTTTATACAAGTTGGTATAAGGAATAAACTATTCCATTTTAAAAGCGTTCAGAAACATGGATTCAATATTCCCAAATAGATTCACCTTTTTCAAAGTTATCAAGCGAATTAAATTCGTAGAGCGAAAATTCAACAAACAGCAGGTTGCTATTNNTTTTATTTCAACCTGCTGTTTACGTTTCCAGTTAATATTCTGCAATATTGCCCCAAATGCCTGTTCTTTTGTAACTTAGTGATGGTAAAAACGATTTAGCCTCCTACCATACCGATTTCTTTATTCCCATACAGTAATCATCTATTATACTGATTGTGGTCATCCATTTCCCTTTTATGAAAATAGAAATTTGCAGTAAGATTATTCCCAACAATTAAAACATAAAGCCATGGAAACATTTGTGCATCCGAACCCGGTTAAAAAATCCCTTGAGGTAAATCTTAAACCTGTAGTAAACACAATGATGGCATTGGTATATCATGGTCCCCGTAAAAAAACATGGGTNNGTACTATATGCGGTACGGACTTGCATATCATGAAAGGTTATGTTCCGGAAGTTACCGACGGCAGAATTATTGGTCATGAAGGGGTTGGCATTATAGAAGAAGTTGGAAGCGCAGTAGGTAATTTCAAAAAAGGCGATCATGTTTTAATATCGTGTATTACTTCATGCGGTAAATGCGAATATTGCAAGAAAGGCATGTATTCTCATTGCGAAGACGGCGGCTGGATACTGGGACACCTGATAGATGGCACACAGGCGGAATATGTAAGAATACCCCATGCCGATAACAGCCTGTATCCAATTCCGGCAGGTGCAGACGAAGAAGCCCTGATAATGCTGAGCGATATTTTACCCACGGGTTTTGAGTGTGGCGTTTTAAACGGGCAGGTAAAACCGGGAGATACGGTAGCAATTGTTGGTTCTGGTCCAATTGGCTTAGCCGCTTTACTCACAGCACAATTTTATTCTCCGGCTGAAATTATAATGATAGACATTGATGATAACCGGCTGAATGTTGCAAAAACTTTTGGGGCAACTCAAACGATAAATAGCCGTAATGCAGATGTTGTTGAAAAGATCAGGAGCCTCACAAATGGTAAAGGAGTTGATACAGCTATTGAAGCTGTTGGCACACCGGATACATTTGAATTATGTGCCTTAATTATTGCTCCAGGTGGGCATGTTGCTAACATAGGGGTACATGGAAAAAGCGCTACCCTTCACCTGGAAACGCTTTGGTCAAAAAACATCACAATTACTACCCGGTTAGTTGATACGGTTACTACCCCTATGTTATTAAAAACGGTTCAATCCCAAAAATTAGACCCTAATAAACTGATCACGCATCACTTTAAACTGGACCAGGTAATAGAAGCCTATAATACATTTGGGGATGCTCCAAAAGAAAAGGCGCTAAAAGTAATACTGACCAGTTAAGTGAGGACGACGAGGTTTTATACCGCAGCTGCCGGCGTTTTAAGCCAACGTCTGCAGGAGTTGAAGCCGATGGCTATATGGTTTATATTAATAGATGGCATATTGATTGTTAAATACTACTTAAGCTTAACCATAAATTAGGATCAATAAAAATCCATTCCTTTTTTATAAAACAATTACAAATTAAAACATTGAAAATAATATTCAAATCCGGGTTTATTTTGATGGTAGTTGCCATCATCCTCGCCGGTTGCACAGGCAGCAATAAGGTATATCAATCTGGGGCAAATGGCCCTGTTACTTACCAGACTTTTTATGACAATTTATCTCCTTACGGATCATGGATCGATTACCGGGAATACGGGCATGTATGGACACCCAATGTTGATGGGGATTTCAGGCCATACGATACTAATGGGCACTGGGTGTATTCTGATGAAGGATGGGCCTGGGCATCTGATTATAGCTGGGGATGGGCGCCATTTCATTATGGCAGGTGGTTGTACGATGACATGTATGGATGGCTTTGGGTACCCGATTACAACTGGTCTCCTGCATGGGTTACCTGGGGCTATGTTGACGATTATTATTGCTGGGCTCCCTTAATGCCCGGTACAGACGTAAGCCAGCAATTCGGGGGATGGCGGCCACCTTTATTTTACTGGAACGGCTGTAGACGAGATCATATTTACGACAGGAACCTTTCTCCTGTAATAGAAAGGCCGGAGCAAGTTGCCAATTTTGCCAGCCGCATAACAGTCATTAATAATTTTAATTCCACCCCCAGACGGAATGCATATTATTCCAAAGGGCCAGAGGTGCAGGAAGTACAGAAGTATGTACAGCCAAGAATTGAACCCGCAACCATAAAGGATGTGCATGACATAAAAGAAGCAAGACATAATGGAAACGACTTGAATGTGTACCGGCCACCGGTACAGGATCCTAAATTAACCGTGCGGCAACATCCAAAGCAGGTGTTACAGCCAAGAGAATTCAGAAAAGCAGATGCAGCGACCTCAAAACCTTTTATCAGGGAGGAACAAAGGCCCGTATTACAAAGAAACGATCAAAGAGCTAATGTGAACAAGCTCCCTGTAATTCACCAGGATAATGGTAACC
>PKYU01000330.1 GCA_003132765.1 Chitinophagaceae bacterium
AAGCAGTTAATCCCGTTTATGCGTATGATTTGTTGTCAAAATATCCTAATGGATTCTGGCTGTTGGGCTCTGTATTTCTGTGTACGACGGGAGCAGAAGCGTTATATTCTGATCTTGGACACTGCGGGAAAAAAAATATTCAATACAGTTGGATATTTGTAAAAATAGCGTTGTTACTAAACTATTTTGGGCAAGGTGCATGGCTAATGCTAAGAAAAGATAAATTACTTAATGGATTAAATCCATTTTACGAAGTAATGCCACATTGGTCTTTAATAATTGGAATTATGATCGCTACTGCTGCTGCTATTATTGCCAGCCAGGCTTTAATCAGNNCGGGTCGTTTACATTAATAAGCGAATCGATGCGACTAAATTTCTGGCCCAAGATCAGGGTGAAATTCCCCACTGATATAAGGGGGCAAATTTATATACCAAGTATAAACGTGATATTATGGATAGGATGCATTGCAGTGATGCTTTACTTCCGGGAATCCTCCAAAATGGAAGCTGCTTACGGTTTTTCTATCAGTATTGCTATGTTGATGACGACGTCGCTGATGTTTTATTACATGAAGTTTGTAAAGAAATGGGCGATAGTAATAGTTGCGGTTGTTTTAATTGTTTTTTTAACGGTAGAGATTTCTTTTTTTATTGCCAACATTGCGAAAATTAAAAAGCGCTGGATGTTCCTGGTTTTTGAATTCGGGATTATAGGTGTAATGTATGTATGGCATAGAGCAAGAAAAATAAAAGACCGCTATGTAGAATTTGTCAGGCTTGGAACTTATCTGCCGCTGATACAGGACGTTAGCAATGATGAATCCATATCTAAATATGCAACTCATTTAGTTTACTTAAGCGGTGCAGATAATGCAAAAGAAATTGAACACAAAATCATTTATTCAATCTTGTATGGAAGCCCAAAAAGAGCCGATATATATTGGTTTGTTCATGTACATACGCAGGACGAGCCTTATACTAATGAGTATAGTGTTGAAACAATTATCCCTAATGAAATCATCCGGGTAGAATTTAGATTGGGTTTTAGAGTGTTACCAAGAATAAATCTGATGTTCAGGAAGGTAGTGGAAGATATGGTGGCCAACAAAGAAGTGATTGTTACGAGCAGGTATGACGGCCTGCAACGGCATAATACAGTTGGCGATTTTCAATTTATTGTAATGGAAAAATCTTTATCCCCGGATAATGAACTAAGCAATTTTGAAAAAATTGTATTAAAAATGTACTTCTGGATAAAAGATAAAAGCCTTAGTGAAGAAAAAGGTTTTGGTTTAGACTCAGCCAATGTTAAAGTTGAAAAATTCCCCCTGATAATTGCTCCCGTATCAAAGCTGCGATTAAAAAGAGTTTACAGTGAAGAATGATGGGGAAAGATATTTCCGGAATTTTATTGCCTGCGATTTCTTTCCAATGGCAACGGCTTGTAACGAATAGAAAAGCCTGCACTGCTGCAGGCCAATGTCATTAAGCTAAGGTTACATTAAAAAGGATACTAATTTATAGTTGAGGATTTGCCGGTTGAATAAAGCGTGGGTAATGCATGCATCATTCGATGCCAGTGTATAGATAAAACATGGATACAGTATGGGAAGTGCATGAAAAGAAACCTCACATCCAAAATAATACTCCCGGTTTGAAAACAATACTCCCGGTTTGAAAAGATTTCTCTATTTCCATGGATGACGCATCGCCGCCAATGTCATTAATTAAGAAACTTCATGCAAACCCCTCGGCAGAAGAAAGTTGTAGCACGCTTGCTTTGCTGTTTTGTCATCTGGTTTCTTTACGTGAAAATAATATAATCACTTAAATTAATGACATTTTGCAGCTGGCTTAAATATTTTAGTGCTCAGTGGTGGTAATTATACAAGTATTATGCTTGTGTAAAGCTAATCGTGAAAGATTTTATAAATAATGACTGTCATCACTACATCATATGATTACAATACACGCGAAAGAAAAGCCGATCAAAATCAAAAGAAAAGAGCGGAGGGAACAACTGACGGATTGATCTTTTGCTCATGGAGTGATTATGATAATCACGTAAGACTCACGAATCGAAATTGTTTCTTTCTCAAAATCAAAAGCGATCCATTTACACTAAATTATATTCTTCAATCTTGCGGTACAAGGTTGTTAAGCCAATATTGAGCAACCGTGCGGCTTCTGCTTTGTTACCTTTTGTATGAATTAACACTTTATGAATATGCGATTTCTCAACACTTGCCAGGTCGAAAGCAGATAATAATTTTTGAGAATTGAAACTTGTAACCTGGAATTCTAATGGCAGATTTTCGAGAGTAAGCTCGGAACTATTGGCCAGTATTACAGCTCTTTCCATCACATTTTTTAACTCACGAATATTTCCCCTCCATTCGAATTGCTGAAGGTGTTCCAGGAATTCTTTACTCATGGTTTCTACAGCAGGATTGGTTTTTGCTGAAAATACTTTTAAGAAAAACTGAGCCAATGCGGGAATATCTTTTCTTCTTTCGCGAAGCGGCGGCAATGAAATAGTAAATACATTCAGACGGTAAAAAAAGTCCTGCCTGAACTTTAATTCTTTCACATCTTGCTGAAGGTCGCGATTGGTTGCTGCAATTACTCTAACATTTACCCTGGTAGTGTTAGTATCACCTACTTTTATAAATTCGCCTGTTTCTAATACTCGCAATAATTTCGGTTGCAGTTCCAAAGACATTTCTCCAATCTCATCTAAAAACAATGTGCCTAAATTTGCCTGTTCTATCAGTCCTTTTTTATCTTTTAGAGCTCCTGTAAATGCGCCTGCTTTATGCCCAAATAACTCACTTTCTAAAAGCTCTTTTGAAAATGAGCTGCAGTTTAATGCCACGAATGGCTTGGCAGAACGGCCGCTTGCGTTATGAATCGCCTGGGCAAAAACTTCTTTTCCCGTTCCTGTTTCGCCTAACAATAAAACGGTGGCATCGGTCGGTGCCACTTTTTTTGCGAGTTCAATGGCGGCTGTTATTGATTGGGAGTTTCCAATGATACTTTCAAAGCTATATTTTTTACCAACTTGTTTTTCGAGGGAAATAATCTTCTCTCTTAATTCAATTTTTTCAATGGCCTTATTTAATAATGGAATTATTTTATTGTTGTCATTACCTTTTACTATATAATCAAATGCGCCGTTCTTCATTGCTTGTATACCATCGCGTATATTGCCATAAGCAGTAAGTAAGATGATCTCTGCCAGAGGATGTTTTGATTTTATTTCTTTGATAAAATCAATACCGTTGCCATCAGGTAATTTTACATCGCAAAGAATTACATCAGGCTCTTCTCTTTCAATTATTTTATATGCTGCTTTAAGATTAGCCGCTTCAATTACTAAAAAACCTTCTAACCTGATCAGCCTGCCTAACAAGGTTCGCAGTTTTTCCTCGTCGTCTATAATTATAATTTTGCTCATTCGGAATACAAAGGTGAAGCAATTAGAATTAAAATGAACTAAACTACCTTCGGCTAG
>PKYU01000538.1 GCA_003132765.1 Chitinophagaceae bacterium
AAATCCGGTAGCTGCAGAAAATCTCCACTTAGGGCTCAATCTTTCAGACCTTTATCATTTCAATATAACGCATTATACAATTATTGTAACGCTTATTATTTTCTTATCAGCCCTAAAGGCTTATATCTTTTACCTGGTCATTAAGATTTTTTCAAAAATCAATTTTGT
Organism: Chitinophagaceae bacterium; assembly: GCA_003132765.1. Lineage (GTDB taxonomy): Bacteria > Bacteroidota > Bacteroidia > Chitinophagales > Chitinophagaceae > Ginsengibacter. The sequence goes on from PKYU01000538.1 coordinate 169, forward strand.
GAATCCCTTTAATACAGAAATTTCTGTATTAATATTAAGAATCAGTTATGTTGCTTTTGGGATTGGAGTACTGACTTCAATGGGAAATCGTTATACCGAAAGGCTGATTAAAAAGGGAGTTGGTTTTCCTGATCTACAACAATACCTGGGAGGAGGTGCAGAATTTCTATTTTTTGCCGGTGTAATATTTTTTATAGCACATGTATTTAAAAGAGGAATCGAAATCCAATCTGAAAACGAATTAACTGTTTAAACTATGCCGATTATTGCAAACCTGGATGTAATGATGGCCAAGCGAAAAATGTCATTAAACGAGCTTTCAGAAAAAGTGAATTTAACCCTGGCCAATCTTTCCATACTCAAAACCGGCAAAGCAAAAGCAATCCGGTTCAGTACACTCGAAGCTATTTGCAAAGCACTGGACTGTCAACCCGGAGATATTTTAGAATTTATTGAGTGATCTGTTATTGTCATCTTGTTTAAAATATCTTTTTGAATGTGAAAAAAAATGACAACTCAATTCCCCAATAGTGATGACTATCTTTTCCTGAAATAGGTTTACAAAAAAAGTAAACTTAGATGCAACATAAAAGACAAAAAAAAGAACACTTCAGAGGTAAGTATCCTGGAAATTCAAACGTAAAGTGATTAAAGATTATTTGCGTATAAAATTCAATAGGATGGATTTGAAACGTAAATATAATATCTGTGCTAAAAGTGGCCTTACCTCCATTCACTTCCCCAATTCATCATTCACTGTCCTCCAAATTCCTAACGGATTTTCATTTTTCAATTCATCCGGAAGCAGATCATTGCTCCAATTCTGAAAGGCAATGGGCCTCGCAAAGCGCCTAATGCCATCTGCACCTACTGATGTAAACCTGGAATCGGTTGTGGCAGGAAAAGGCCATCCATGATGCTGGCTCAGGCAAACCTCCACCCCTGTAGGCACTCCGTTTAGGATAAATCGCCCGCAAATATTTTTGACGGCTTCCACCAGTTCATTATTGTTTTTAATGTCATTGCTTGTCGCCATCAATGTGGAAGTTAGCTGTCCTTCAAGATTCTTTGCCACCTGTATCATTTCAAGCATGTCTTTTNNGTTGGTAGTCCCTCATCCTCTTTTACCACAGTTTCCGACTCAGCTACCAGGTGCACTTCCTGCTGTAGTAAGGCATTTCCTTTCTTCTCTTTGAAAGTTTTTACAATACCGGGGTGCAACATAGGAGCAGGAGCTATTTGCTGAATCGCTTTACCAAGATCATGTATGAACGTCTTTAAATCATCATTATCAATACCAATGATGAGTCCTGGGTTGGTGCAGAACTGCCCAACACCTCGTGTAATGGAACCGGCATACATTTTTGCAATATCTGCAGGCGATGATTTTCCACTGGATCCTTCGGATAATTTTTCCGGCAAAAGAAATACAGGATTGATGCTTCCCATTTCTGCAAAAACAGGAATAGGTTCCTTGCGTTGGTTGGCCCAATCAAATAATTGTTTGCCGCCCAAATATGAACCAGTGAAGCCAACTGCTTTTGTAAATGGATGCATAACAAGCGCCTTACCCACATCAAAGGATGCGCCATGAACATGAGCAAAAATCCCTTTAGGCATTTTACATGTATCTGCAGCTCTAAAAATTGCATCTGCTACTATTTGTGATGTTTGAGGATGAGCCGGATGTGCTTTTACAATAACCGGGCAACCGGCTGCAAACGCACAAGCCGTATNNTATCCCCACCGGCGGTGGAATAGGCAAATGGAAAATTAGAAGCCCCGAAAACAATAACTGGCCCCAATGGTACCAGCATTTTTCTTATATCAGGTTTAGAGGCACTATTATTTGTACTAAAATCAATTCTGGCATCCAGCCAGTTTCCACATTCACAGGCATCAGCATAAGAAGTTAGCTGATAAATGGTTCTTGTTCTTTCATTTCTCAGTCTTGCGTCCGGCTNNCTGAGTTTCCTCACCGGCAACCTTTAATAACTCATCACCAGCGTTTTCAATTTCTGCTGCAATAGCCCGCATAAAATCCGCCCGTTGTTTTAAAGAGCATTTTCTGTATTCATGAAAGGCCTTCCATGCTTGTTGCATGATATCTTCAATATCACTGTTTGTTGCATCATTATATTTCATAAATGGCTTTTTAAATAATTGTACTCTTAACAAGATTTGCCTCCAGCAATTAATGTAAAGAAAATGTGTTATAACTTTTGAAACTTCTTCCTTTTCCTCTCCCCCGGCATCAATCCTGGCACCCTCTCCTATTTACTAACCAATCCAGTTACCGCAAATGGAAGTTTAATGTATTGTACAAGTTTTGGATGAATTTTAGACCCCAGGAAATGCATAAACTACTATCTATTATTTTTATTTTTCTAAAATACTAACGAGAAAAAAAATGCATCAAAGAATTAGGACTCGCCACAAGTTTGAAGAAAAATACGTTATATTTTAAAATCTATTATTAAAGATACCCAAGCTTCTTCAGAAAGGCTATCCATTTTTGATAACCCCCTCCGGTTGCAATAAGATGCAAACCGTCGGCAGTATATTTCGCATCAAGCCTGCCATGATTATCCATAAACAGGTCATGAATATTTACATAGATGATATGCAAATCAGCTGCGACTTTTTTAATCAGTTTATTCGCAGCAATTACATGTTCCTGCTTGTTGTAATGTTGAGGAAAATTAGGTATGTCAGGGTTTACAGGCATAATACTTTCAACATAAATTTTAGTGAAAGGGCTTCCGGACTTTAGCCGTATTACTATTTTACGAATGTTATCGGCTATCACCGCCTCAGGAATATCTTTTCCGATATCATTAATACCAATAAGGAGGAACAATTTTGAAGGCTTTCTTTTAATTATGTCATCCATCCGTTTCAATACCCCGAAGGTAATATCACCACTGATTCCTCTATTGATCGCATCCGTATCATTCACCAATTGTTTCCAATTACCCATTTCCGTTATGCTGTTTCCTAAAAAAATAATCTGGCCGGTTGCTACCGGTTCCTTATCGAAAATATCAATCCTTTGTGGATAATGGTCCGGTATAAACCCTACAGTATCGAATAACCTTTCATTGGTTATCTGTGAATAAGAAAGCAAAGGGAATACCAGGCAAATAGGTAAGATGCGTAAAAATATTTTCATNNAAACTATTTTGATAAACTAATCTGGTTTTTCCAAACTGGCAAAGATCAGGAGACCTCCGCCAGGAGCGAGATACAAGGGTAATTATAAATGATTATAATAATCGATCACACGTTCCGCGTCCTCCGGAGATTTACATTTCAAATCATTATCGTCGATAAATTTTTGAATCGTGCTTCTTTTGTCGCTTAGAAACCCGGTTATAAAATCTTTCCCTTTTTTCCATTTTTCAATGATACCATTTTTACTGATGGCAACATAATAGTCTGTATTTTCAACGTATTACTTATCCTCCGGTGTGGCCGTAAGCGTTTGATCATCGGTCAGAAATTTCATAGTAAGCTTGAGAAGACTGGCTTCGCCGGAAACCAAAACCTCATAAAACGTGTATTCATCATTATGGTTTATTGGCGGATAACCGGAACCGAAAATAGTAGTAGCAGGCCTTGAATGCTCGTTTTGATAAATTATTACTTTTTTGATTGCCCCCTTCCCTGCTACAAGTTGAGTACTGTCAGAAGATAAATAATAAATATCATTTGTAAAAAGGTTTATTCTGGTTTCAATTCCAGTATACACAACGCCACTCTTTAATGTGATTTGAGAAGAAGAAAATAAGTCATTATAAAACGGACTTCCTTTTATGTGAGGATTATTTGCAGCCGTAAAATCAACTTTTGTACCCATTGCATCTCCAAGATTAAAGGTGGTTCGCATGTTGGTGCCTCTGCCAAGATTCATGGTTGGCATGGAAGGTGAACCATTCTGGGAATATAACTGCATTGAAGCCAGTAAACTAATTAATGTTGCAAATATGAGTCTCACTAGAAGGCTTTGGGTTAAAGATAAGTCTTTTTAATAAGTTCGTTTTTTCAGTCTTAAGCCAATGCCAGTACGAGAAAAGCTTCCAAGACCTTTACTTTCAGGATGGTGTTCATCAATGAAGGTCCTCCATAATAACAAAATTCCTGAGCTACATTGGAGGAATTGAAAACTTCGCATAAAGCAGCATTTCATGGGGATCAGGGTATTCGATGCGTATTTTTTCATATTAAGATTTAGGAATTTAAAATTATAGGAATAATTGAAAGCAGATTTATCATTCATTGAAGTTAGTTTGTAAAACGAACGAAGTAAATTTTTCAAATCCACAATCTCTCGTAAAGTTTGTCTGACAAAAGTCAATAACTTGCAGTAGCAGCGCACAGGGACAGGATTCAGGCCTGTACGAAAATGGAATCAAATAAGTAACTTTCGGAAAAAACAACTGTTTTATGAGTACTACTTCCCGCAGAAATTTTGTCAAAAACTCTCTTGGCAGCCTTGGGATGCTGGTGACACCTTCCGGTTTCCTTGAGAATGATACATATAAAAATGATGAACACCTTCTTAAAATAGTATGCGTTGGTGCACATCCCGATGATCCCGAAAGTGGCTGTGGCGGCACCCTCGCCAAATTTGCCAATACCGGACATTCGGTGACCATCATCTATCTTACAAGNNGTCGATAATGACTGGGTAATGCGCATAGAAAATTTAATAACTGAAGCTGTGCCTGACCTGGTTTTCACTCACTGGCCCATAGACTCACATAAGGATCACCAGGCGGCATCCCTGTTAACTATACAGGCATGGATATGTGCGAAAAGGAAATTCCCGCTGTACTTCTTCGAAGTATGTGCCGGCGAACAAACTATGACCTTCCATCCAACAGACTATGTGGACATGACCGACACCCGAGAACAAAAACGGCTGGCCGTTTACTGTCACCAAAGCCAGGATCCGCCAGGCATTTATAATTGCGGGCATACCCTTATGGAAGAATTCCGNNCGCAGTAGACCAGATCAAAGGATTTACTGTCAATGTATATTTGTCATTTTGTTCACTTCTCCGAAAAAGAGGCCAAGGTTTGCCTATATTTGGTTTTCACTTGAGAAACTGAAAGGAAAATGATAATAACACACTTGCTACTTCATACTTCCAATAATATTTTTATTCCCATTTGCCTAATCTCTTACCTTTATTATACCATCAATTCGATTGCCATGGTTCCATTTTATATTAATGAAATAATTCCTGATTAAACAGACAATAAAACCAACCACTTTTATGACCGAAACACTGCGACCTCAGCGCTTGTATTCCCTGGATGCCCTCCGGGGTTTTGATATGTTCTGGATTATGGGCGCCG
>PKYU01000280.1 GCA_003132765.1 Chitinophagaceae bacterium
TCTGCTTTAGAATATTCAGACACCCACCCGGATATTTCTATAGATATACTGGACCTGAGGACTCTTCTCCCATTAGATTTTAAAGCGATAAGAAATTCGGTTAATAACACTGGGAAAGTTTTAGTATTGCATGAAGATACGCTCACTGGCGGCATCGGCGGAGAAGTGGCGGCATGGATTGCACAAAATTGCTTCGAGTTTTTAGATGCGCCCGTTATGCGTTCTGCGTCCCTTGATACCCCTGTTCCATTTAATACTGAACTGGAGAAGAATTTTTTGGCAAAAGCAAGGTTGGATGAAATGATTCAGAAATTGATAAGTTATTGATGCCCGAACCTATATGATTATAAAATACTTTTTAAGTAAACATCATTATTTTTCAATATTAACATCCTCAAAAATCTCGTTTGGAGAATTAAAAATTTTCTTAAAATCTTTTTTGAATCTGTTATTTTGCAATTCTTATTTCAAAAGACAAAGAATCCTATGAATAAAATAAATCTTTTAACAGTTATCCCGTTAGTATTTGTTTTCAGTATTTCTTTTTCTCAGCAACAAACAAAAATTGAAACCCGCTACAATCCACAGGAAACCTTTGCTCAAAATTTTTATACCAAAAACGGAAACGAATACCGTTCAGCCAATGGTGCTCCCGGACCAAAATACTGGCAAAACAGAGCAGATTATATTCTTCGTGCAGAGATAGACACAATTAAAAATATGCTTAGTTGTGATGAGAATATTCATTATTCCAACAATAGCCCTGATTCTCTTTCCTTCTTATGGCTGGAATTAGACCAGAATACCTATCGTGAAGATGCGAGGTCAAATTATTTTTCAGGATACGGATCTCTGCAGCACACAGAAGGCTTTCAATTTGCCACAATTACCATTACATATAAAGGAAAAACCTTCAAGGCTGATTATATAATTACTGATACAAGAATGCAGATTCGCTTACCCGGCAAATTATCGCCCGGGACAGCGATTACCATCAAAATAAAATATCAATATACAATTCCGGTTTTTGGTGGAAGAACGGATTTTCTGGGTACTAAAAACGGTAAGATTTATGAAATTGCCCAGTGGTACCCTCATATGTGTGTGTATGATGATCTTCTTGGCTGGAACACCTTACCCTTTCTCGGTAGCGGTGAGTTTTATTGTGAGTATGGTGATTTTGATTATACCGTTACAGTTCCCGATGGTATGATTGTTGCCGGAAGCGGCGAATTGCAAAATGAAAAGGAGGTTCTTTCAAATCAGCAGGTTCAGCGACTGGCAAGAGCAAGGAAAAGTGATCAAACAATAATTATTCGTACTGCTGAGGAGGTTAACCAAAAAGTATCACCTCCAACAAACTCTGGCAAAAAAACTTGGCATTTTAAAATGCTCAATACGCGTGATGTGGCTTTTGGAGCCTCCAAAGCCTACATATGGGATGCTGCCAAAGTAAATTTGCCTAAGGGTAAAACCTGCCTGGCTATGTCATTATATCCTGTAGAAAGCGCAGGGATTGAAGCCTGGGGAAGAGCTACAGAATATCTTAAGAAATCTATTGAGTATTTTTCTGAAAAATGGTTAGCCTATCCCTGGCCGGTAGCAGTTAATGAAGCCGGCACTGCAGGCGGTATGGAGTACCCGGGAATTGTATTTGATGGATGGAAGGATAAAACCGGAGAGTTATATTGGGTTACAGCCCACGAAATCGGGCACAACTGGTTTCCTATGATTGTGGGTTCAGATGAAAGAAGGTATGCTTTTATGGATGAGGGCTTCAATACTTTTATAGATGTGTATGCTGCAGATAATTTCAATAATGGAGAATATGCGCCCAAGAGAGATGGAGAATATGCGCCAGGCAAAGGAAATCCTTCCGAAGAAATCATATCATTATTGAAAGACACTAATGCCTTAACCATGATGGACAGGGCGGACGAATTCCCTGAAAAATACCGGCACCCGGTAGAATATTTTAAACCTGCATTGGGATTGGTATTGCTCAGGGAAGCCGTTTTGGGGAACGACCACTTTGATTATGCTTTTAAAAAATATATAGAACGATGGGCCTACAAGCATCCAGCTCCGGATGATTTTTTCAGAACAATGGATAATGAAGCAGGAGAAGATCTTACCTGGTTCTGGAGAGAATGGTTTCAAAATAACTGGCAGTTGGATATTTCGGTATTGTCTGTTTCTTACATAAACGGTGATTTTAAGAATGGGGCTCAAATCAAGATAGCTAATTTGGAAAAAATGGCAATGCCTTGTGATATTGAAATTATTTTTAAAGACGGAACAAAGCAAAATTTGAAACTACCTGTAGAAACATGGGTACAAAGTGCGGTGCACATTATTCGTTTGAATACAACACAGCCTATAATTTCTGTCACTATTGATCCGACTATTATACTGCCGGATAGTAACCGGGGGAACAATACCTGGAAGGAATAAAGAATGTATAAAAGAAATTACTAATTATTTCGCAGTGCTTTTTTATAATTCAATTTTTATTGAATACCTTCTTCCTTTTTGAACGCATAGGAAGTATTCAGCATGTATTGATAAAACTGTGCTAAGGTGCTTGTGGCAACAAAATCATAGGATGGTCTGTATAATTTTTTGTACCTCTCAAGCGTATCGCCACTAAGCCCTGTTATTCTACGTATCACTTTTGCACTAAATCGATAATCCACATACCTGTCCTGTTCCTGCTCAATTAATCTTTTCTGAAACGCGAGATTTTCCCTCTTTTTCCTGTAGTTAAACATACCAATGAGTGCGTCAAGATCAAGCCCTGCAGGCCCTCCCGTCTCAAATGATGAACGGATTCCTGGCTTTTCATAATCAAATATTTTTGAGTATTCCATTCGGTTTTCAGCAGAGTCACTGTGATAAGTATTCGAATAAACTGTTATCCCTTGTAATAATTTATATTTAGCATCTATCCTTACCCGTAAAGAAATATCAAAATCGTTATAATTATTGATGGTATTTACCGGAAACTTGTATGTTGATTTACCTTTATAAAAAAAGCTAATTGAATCGCCTTCTGATACATTGATATGGTAAGCCCCTAATGAATCGGAAGTAGTTCGCAAACCGGAGGTGCTCGAAACGCTTACACCAGGAACAACATAAAGTTTGGTAGAATCATAAACGGTTCCCGAAATAATAATTTGACCGCAAGCATTGGATGCAGACAATACCTGTATGGATAGTACCAGGAAAAGATAATAATAAAGTATAGGTCTTTTCAAATTTGTTCAAACCGTAATATTACACCATTGGCCTTATCTAAATTCAATATACTTATTTTTTAACGCTCAATTTGGAATTGAATATCAGGAAAAAGTAATATGCTACCCAATTATTTTGCAAGCAATGCCTCAATTTGTTTTGCATAATGTTCATGTTCCAGTTCATGGATCTTTTTAGCGAGGCTATCAATAGTTTCATTCTCACCGACCGGGCAGCTCTTTTGAAAAATTATTTTACCATGGTCATACAAATCATCTACATAATGAATGGTAATGCCAGTTTGTTTTTCTCTGGCAGCGATAACGGCTGCATGAACTGCGTTTCCATACATGCCCTTGCCGCCAAAGGCTGGTAATAAAGCAGGATGTATATTGATAATCTTATTCCGGAATGCATTATTCAAAATTGGTGGCACTTTCCATAAAAAACCGGCAAGTACAATAAATCCGATTTCCCTGCTTTTTAGCTCCGACACATAACCAGTTAGATTGAAATTATTCCTTTCAATAAGAAGAACAGGAACCATTTCTTTTGTAGCGATTCTTAAAACACCGGCAATTGGATTATTACAAACAATTAACTTTATTTTGATTCGGTTTGAATTTCTGAAATATTGGATAATTTTTTGTGCATTACTTCCATTGCCGGAAGCAAATATTGCAATATTAATTATCGATTGGTTTTTGCTTTTTGCCGTCATTATTTATGTTTCATCATTTCAATGCTTTAAAAATATTGGAAAAAGCCATAATTTTTCTTAGATAAGCTATTTTAAAGGCTTCTAAATTTATTAATTTCATCTCTTCTAAAATTGATAATCAAAAGAAATTATTAATTTCCGGGATTAAATAATAAAGTATTTAGAAAAATGAANNCTTTTTACGTAAGTGCAATAAAAAATTATCAAAGATGCATTTTATTAATAAGAAACTGTTCCATAATTGAGCAAAAAAAATATTTCAATTTTATTTGAATCAAAAACAGATTTAATGGTTTGTATTGGTCGTAATCGTTTAAAAGACAGGCTGGACAAGGGGAAAAAAAAATATGGAATGTTAACACTTTGTCAACATCCTACCTTATTTTTGCATCCTATAAAGTTTTTTTCCATTATCAAGATAGGTACTAATTGTATGAACCAACTCACCCGGATTTTACTTAAAATAACCACTTTATTTTTTCTTATTACATCGGTTTCTTCACTGGAAACTTTGTATGCAGCAGATGGTGAGGTGCTTTTCAAAGCCAACTGCGCAAGTTGTCATAAACCTCAATCATCTTATGTAGGACCCGCCCTCAAAGGCGCAAGAGAAAGAGAACCATCAAAAGATTGGGTTTATAAGTGGGTCGCTCATACAACCTCAATGGTTAACTCTGATCCTTATGCTTCTAAGTTAATGTCAGAGCACGGGAATGTTGTAATGACTGCTTTTCCCGATTTAAAGAAAGATGAAATTGATGCAATTCTTGACTGGGCTGATAA
>PKYU01000455.1 GCA_003132765.1 Chitinophagaceae bacterium
ATACTTTTACCTGGGTATAATAATTTATTTGCAACAAATTTCATGGTCTCCGGGTTTGGAGTCATTTCAGTATATAAACTAATGACAGTATTGCCTGTTTTAATCATATTAAAAATTTGAGTGTACAAAGTTAATAAGATTTAGGAGGAAAGCAGAACAATTAATGTTAAGTAAATATCACCTGTGAGAAATAGCCACGAATGCAATTAGATTTCAGATTAAAGACACATATCGTTTAGTCGACAATGCGCAATTTCGCATAATTCAGCATGATTTTTTTTTCACCATTGTACTCGAACTTAACAGTCGCAACCGGATTATGCGCAGCCCCTTCCATTTTAACAACTTCCCCAAAACCAAATTTCTGGTGTTCTATTTTTTGCCCCGCCTGTAAATTTGAGGTGTCGCTGGGGGCAAATCCTTCTGTTGGAACGTGCTCTTTTATTTTGATAACCCCGGAGGTTGCAAGATATGCTAGCCTTTCTGATGTTGGTTTACGCTCGTTCCTGCTTTTATTAATAAAACCGGAATTTGCATATGAATTCCACTGATTATTTTGACTATTCCGCATATTTCCTCCTGCAAAAGACCTGTCAATCCGTTCTTCAGGTAATTCATCAATAAATCTGCTGGGGTCATTTTGCGTAAGATTTCCAAAACGATATCTTGTATTGGCATAGGTAAGCCNNGTATTTATTGCCATTGCATTCGGGAATAGGGTTTCCTCAAGCCCTCCAACAAAAACAACAGGAAATTCCAATCCTTTTGCTGAATGAATGGTCATAAGTTTAACCACATCGCTTTCTCCTTTGTCCTCATCAGCATCAGTTAATAAGGTTATTTGTTGCAGATAGCTTCCAAGGCTTTTATCGAGCAATTCTCCGTCCTCTGTTGGTGTTTCAGTGAACTCTTTAACTGAATTCAGTAATTCCTGGATGTTTTCATATCTGGCAAGTCCTTCAGTTGTTTTATCATTAAAAAGCTCTTTAACCAATCCGGTGTTTTTACCAACAATAACAGCCAGGTCATATGCATTTTTCTTTTTTAGCTCACTTTGAAACATTTTAATCATGATAACAAAGTTTGATATAATTTCAAGTGTTGATGCCCGGTATCCAAACTCCCCTGCTCTTTCCAGCACATTCCACATGGAAATATTATTTTGATTTGCAAAAAGTACCGCTTTTTCCACGGTCGTTTTTCCAATTCCCCGGGCAGGAAAATTTATAATTCGTTTTATAGCTTCTTCATCCCCTGGATTAAGAATTACACGTAAATAACTTAGAAAATCCTTAATTTCTTTTCGTTGGTAAAAGCTTATTCCTCCATAAATTCTATAAGCGATGTTCATCCTTCTCAAACTTTCTTCGAAGCTGCGGCTTTGGGCATTTGTCCGGTATAGTATTGCAAAATCATTATTTTTAAAATGATTCCGCAGCTTCTGCTCCTGGATCGCATCGGCGACATATTTACCTTCATCATTATCTGATGCCGTTCGCACTAATTTAATTTTTTCTCCTTCTTCATTAATGGTCCATAATTTTTTAGGAAGTTGGCTCTTATTATTAGCTATTACGTTGTTGGCTACATGAAGTATACTTTGAGAACTTCGGTAATTTTGCTCCAGTGTAACTATTTTAACCTCATCATAATCCTTTTGAAATTGTAAAATATTTTCAATTGTGGCACCGCGGAAACTATAAATACTTTGAGCATCATCTCCTACCACAGCCACGTTTTCATGCATAGCTCCAAGTAATTTAATAATCTGGTACTGTGCCGTATTAGTATCCTGGTACTCATCAATCATTATATATATAAATTTCCTCTGGTATTTGCTAAGGCTTTCGGGGTGGGTTCTGAGCAGGAAATAAAACTTTATCAGGAGGTCGTCGAAATCCATTGCACCGTTTTTAAAACACCGCTTACAATAAGCATCAAAAATCTGGCCTGTCATTGGCCGGTTGGCTCTCATATCTTCCTGCTGCAGGCCATAATCATTAATGTATTCTTCGGCCGTTATTAAAGAATTTTTTGCCGATGAAATTCTATTGTAGACGGTATTGGCTTTATAATGTTTATCGTCAAGGTTCAATTCATTCACAACGGTTTTTACAACGCTTTTTGCATCATCTGTATCATATATGGTAAAGTTTCTCGGATAGCCCAATTTATCTGCTTCTGCTCTTAGGATTCTTGCAAATACAGAGTGGAAAGTGCCGATATAAATATTTCTTGCTTCATTATTACCAAGAATCTGCTCAACCCGTTCTTTCATTTCTGCAGCCGCTTTGTTGGTAAAAGTGAGCGCAAGAATATTGAATGGATCAATTCCCGTTGCCAAAAGATGTGCTATCCGGGTAGTAAGAACTTTCGTCTTTCCACTCCCGGCACCAGCTACAATCATGATTGGCCCATCGCGGTGCAAAACAGCTTCCTTCTGTTGTTCATTTAATCCCTCGAGGTAATTATGCATCGGGTAAAGTTACAGAAACCTCCAGGGTTTTTAAAAACTCTCATAATGTAGAAAAATATTTCTAACTGCTTTTGGAAGTAAAGATTTGATCAAAATACCCTGAAATTGGCTTTTGGTAATTACTTTTTATACATATAGTTCTATTAGATTATTAGAAACCAGAAAATAATAATTCCTGTGTCCTTTACGTTATATACTTCAAATTTCTTTATGGAATGATGAAATATGCGCCCACTTACGAGTATAGTATAATAGGTTTGAAATCTCGAACGGGAATTGCGGAATTTACTGCGGAAATAAAAGGGTGAATATGCTATTGAATTCGAAGAGAGAAGTTTTTAGTTTAAAGTCCGATAAAAATTACAAAATTAAGTGCTTTTAAAAATGATCCNNGGAAAAAGAAATCTGCATTTTCCAGGTTTCTCGGCCGTCTTTCAAAAAATTTTGCTGCTCTATTTGAATCCGGGAATAAAAAAGAATTTCAAAAATTAAAGGATTTCATATCTTCTTAACTAAAGAGATATTCTACATCTTCCTTGCTTAATCCTTTTACGAAGGTTTGATCATCAGAAATCAATTCTTTGGCCAGGGTGCGCTTGCGCTCCTGAAGTCGCAAAATCTTGTCTTCAATCGTGTCTTTGCAAATCATTCTATAGGCAAATATGTTTTTTGTTTGCCCGATACGATGCGTTCTGTCTATCGCCTGCTGCTCTACGGCAGGGTTCCACCATGGATCTACAATATAAACATAATCAGCTGCTGTTAAATTAAGTCCTACGCCTCCTGCTTTAAGAGAGATCAGAAATACCCTTGAATCTTCATTGGTTTGAAAATTCTGAATGGCCCGTTCTCTTTCCTGGGGAGCAGTACTTCCATCAAAATAATCAAAGACGATATTATTTTGTACAAGTTTTTCCTTAATCAAAGCAAGCATCCCGAGGAACTGTGAAAATATAAGTGCCTTATGCTCACCAATGTTCTCCGTAATTTCCCTGGTAAGTTCATCCAGCTTAATGGAGTGATTAAGGTATTTTTCTTCTTCATTCAAAATAGCAGGGCTATCGCAAATTTGACGAAGCTTCATAAGCCCCTGCAAAATGGTAAGTTGAGACTTATCGATACCTACACCTTCAATTACTCCCATGATCTTATCGCGATACGCATTTCTATAAGTGTCATAAACCTTTCTTTGTTCATCCTCCATTTCACAAAAAAGTATGGTTTCGGTTTTTTCAGGCAGGTCCTTCGCTACCTGTTCTTTAGTTCTTCTCAGAATAAAAGGATACAGAATTTTTCGCAGGTGATCCTTTTGCAACTGGTCGCCTAGTTTATCAATAGGCGTTGAAAATTCATTTCTAAAAAATTCAACTCCTCCCAGCAGGCCGGGGTTTAGAAAATTCATTTGCGCATATAAATCAAAAGTATTGTTCTGTAAAGGAGTACCGCTCNNTAACCTGTTTTTTGCAGTAAGAAGGCAGGCTGCTTTGGTAACCTTTGAAGATGGATTTTTGATTGCCTGTGATTCATCAAGTACTACATAGTCAAATAAGAATTTCATCATAAGCTGTATATCGCTTCTTAATGTTCCATAAGTCGTAATTATGATATTGTATTTTCTAAAATCCTCCGGATTTCTGGTTCTCAGGCTTCCGTGATGAATGCACCATGAAAGTGATGGAGTAAATTTTTTAATCTCATTTTCCCAATTATAAATAAGGGTAGTTGGGCATACAACCAGCGTGATTAGCTTACCTTCCTGTTTTCGAAAGTGGGAAAGCATACTAAGCGCCTGAACAGTTTTCCCTAATCCCATATCATCTGCAAGAATGCCGCCCCACCCAACCGAATTTAAATAATTGAGCCAGTTAAAGCCGGAAATCTGGTAAGGCCTTAATTTATTTTCAAGTTCCTCAGGAATCTTTACTTCAGGAATACTTTTAAAATTTCTGAGCCTTTCAAATTTTTCATCCAATTCAATAGAAAGCTCCGATTCATCTCTTTTTTCATAGAGGTCATCTATAACGCTCATATGAAAAGCGGAAAGCCTTAATTTATTGTCTTTTCCTTCACCCACCTTGAACAAAAGAGAATACTTATTGAGCCATTCATCTGGTAAAATTCCTAATGAACCATCTTTTAGGTGTACGAAGGATTGTTTATTAGTTAAGGCTTTCTTAATTTCAGAAAAGCCAATCCGTTGTTCTCCGAAAGAAAGTTCAATCTTGGCATCGAACCAGTCAAGTCCGCTACTTAAGTGTATTTGGGTAGAGGGTTTGGTTGTATTGAAACGGAAATTTTTTAATGCATTATATCCAAAAACCGGAATTTTCATTTCCTTCATTGCATCCACAAAAAGAAAAAACCAGTTATTCTTTAGCACATCCACGCCTTTTAATACAAGACCGTTATTGTGTTTATTAACAAACTGCGAATGCAGGCTGGCCAGTTTATTAAAAAATAATTGTTCTTCCGGGATATTCCGTTGAATAACGATTACTTTATCTTCTTCCGGTACCATCACTGTTTCCTTATCTTCCGGCTTAACCTCATATCCCTTGTATTTGTAAACCGGGTGAAATAGAAGATAATCACCCTTTTCAACAAGCATCAGGCTAATTTCCGGTGTCCCCGAATTAGTTTCTTTTACAAGTCTCTTGTCAAATAAAACCTGGTAATGCCTGGTAAGGGGCATAACAACCTCTTTTAGAAATGTAACCCATTCATCTTTCGGAATACGTAGGGGCTTATTGAATTTTTTAGCTATCAGTGCATCTTCCAGGGNNATAAAAACAATAAAGTACTATCAAAGGGGTTATCATTCAAATCTACAGCGTCATTATCTAACAGGATCTTGCTTTGAAGGCCATATATATCGTTTTCAACTGACACATGAAATTGAATCGTTGGTTGTACTTCAGAGGTATATATTTTTCCTAGATTTTTTGTGCTAAATTTTTTACCTGAAGGAAGGTAAAATACGAAATTCGTTTCCTGGAATATTCTTTTTATTTTGGGATGCAGAAATTCCATGATCAGCACCTTAGTCTCCTCGGGGAGCTCATCGTTTTCATGATGGATAATATTTTCCCAAAAACCACTAAATGGTGAATTGCGGTTTAAATATTTATTTATTTCTACCTGTTGTAATTTTCTTGCCTGTTGTATTAATAGTTTATCCTTTTCAGGGAAGAGATCTGTATTTACAAACTTGCCTAATTCCAGTTTTTCTACGTTGCCAATAAAAACTTCTTTTTCCTCATCAAATTGCCCCTGCACAACTTCTATGGAAAATAAAGGAAAATTGAATTCATTGGCATTAATTACAATTACGGCCCTTTTCTGCTTTAGTCCAAATGCTATATCCGTTTCAGTTGAAACTGTCTCTTTTTCCGTCAAATATGATTTTGAGTTATTTTCTGAACTGAACCCAATTTTTTTAATTGAAGGATCAAGAACTTTTAAAAAGGGTTTGCCTTCTTTATATATAAATTCGAATTTGCCGGAAAGCTCTTCATTCAAATTATACCCATAAAGCTCAAGGAGTTTATTTTTTTCTTTGTCCCAGTTCCTGATTGTATCAAAATAGTACAGGCCAAACCTATTAAGCAGATGGAGAAAAAGTGCTGTCTTATGTTTGCATAAAGCAAATTTGTTATCTTTACATGAACAGGATGTATCAAAGTTTCTTTCTTCATTTTTCTGAATAATCAAGTCGAATTTTTCTCCTTCCAATTCAAGCCGGGCTTCCACTTTTTCATCGGCAGCCTTAATAATATTTGGCTTATTGATTCGTAAGATTTCTTCGGCTTCATTATAATTTTGCTGGCCAGCCAGCATTCTGATCGTTTTCAGATCAATAAATTTCATCTTGATTACTGTATGCTTCTGGTTATATAGCTTTGCTTCGTCAGTTGCCAGTAAATTCCGGTCAATAAGGTCTTGCAATTGAAATAATGCTGCTGCTTCATGGCGACATATGTCACCTAAATTATAAGGGCAGGTGCATCGAATCAGGAGTGATTTGGGATCATCATATTTTTGTACAATTACCTTATAAAAGGTCAAATAGCTGTCATCCTTCACACGAAAAGAAACCGAATGTAAAATGTCGTCATGCTCAATAAGTTCTACATATCCTGAGTTATGAATTTTTTTTCCTCTTCGAATTACTTCATCAGTTCCCNNGCCAAATTGTGTGGAGTTTTCTATTTTCTTTTAGATATTACCCTTATTAGAGTTTGAAAAGGGCAATTTGCAAAAGTAAGAAAAAATAAGCTGGCCTGAAAGTAAGAAAGCTTGATTTTTAGAAGTTTAATATTAGAATTAACCTGTTTGACATTATATTTTATCCTGCAATTAATCTTCCGGCTTCATAAACGACAAGAATATTTGCATTATCAAGGGTTAGACAAAACCTGATATCTTTTTCAAGTCCGAAACCCATTAGTCTTTGAAAATGGGAGGCGTTTTTGTCTCGCATAAAATCAAAAAGATCGTTCTTGCCCTGGTTGAATAGAGATTCAGCCATTTTACTGGCGTCACAGTTTATATGAAAATTGTCCTTGATTCGGTTGATAACTGCCCCCGCAAATAAAGAATCCTCAATATTTATGCGATCCTTCCATGCAGCACAGGCCAGAATTACATCCTTATTTTGTGCTAATAAATAGTCACAGACTGAAGAAAGATTACAAAAAGAGCCCGTGATGATTCCTTTGGCCCCTTCTGCCAGGGCCATATGGAGGAGTCTTGTTCCATTTGTTGTAGTGAGAACTAGTGTCTTCCCTTTTATAAATTCCTCAGAATATTGCAGCGGCGTATTGCCGTATTTTAGTCCTTCTGCGATTTTACCATCTCTTTCCCCTGCTGTTATTACATCCATTTGCTTTCCTAATTTGATGCAATCTGCAACGTTATCAACAGGTATTACACTTTTTGCTCCATTAAACAGCGCAGTAGAAATCGTAGAGGTCGCCCGCAGTATATCAATTATAACCACTATGCTGCTGCTTACATCATATAAACTCAATAAAGCGGGGGAAAGACAGGTAGTTAATGTTGGCAGTCTGCTTGTTTCTGTTTTCAATCCAATGAATGATTATTGATTCTATAAATAATTACAATTATTCAAATGGCATTTTAACCACTTTGGCAGCAATGGCCTTGTCTCTTACTTTTATAAATATAGGAGTGTCAATTTTTGAATAGCCTGAATCTACATACCCCATAGCTATTGCTTTATTCAATGTAGGAACTTGCGTTCCGCTGGTTATTTTTCCTACCGTATTTCCTTCTTTATCCAGAATATCATAATTATGACGCGGAATTCCTTTTTCCAGCATTTCAATTCCAACTAATTTCTTTTTTACGCCTGTAGCCTTTTGATTTTCCAAGATTTCTTTTGCTACAAAATCTTTGGTAAATTTTGTTATCCAACCAAGGCCCGCTTCCAGCGGAGATGTAGAATCATCTATATCATTTCCATAAAGACAATAGCCCATTTCAAGGCGTAATGTATCTCTGGCTGCAAGGCCAATTGGTTTTAATCCAGCGGGTACTCCAACCTCAAATATTTTTTTCCAGATAGTACTTGCATGATCATCCTTATCCTCAAAATAAATTTCAACTCCCCCTGATCCGGTATAACCCGTAACGCTTATTAGGACATTTTCAACACCGGCAAAATTACCCTTAACAAAGGAGTAATACTTGAGGTTCATTATATCTATATCGGTAAGCGGCTGAATGATTCTTGTAGCGTTAGGGCCCTGAATAGCAAGAAGGC
>PKYU01000298.1 GCA_003132765.1 Chitinophagaceae bacterium
ACTGAACGTATCGTTGCACAGGCTCTCGCCAACATATCGTCAACACTGGCGCGTATGAGCATGGATGCTTGTTTATATTTAAATCAAAATTTCGGGTTTATTTCATTTCCTGATGAATTTACTACCGGTAGCAGCATCATGNNCTTCCTGATGTTTTTGAACTTATTCGTGCTCAATGCAACCGAATCCAGGCTTTACCTAATGAGATCATGATGATCTCAACAAATCTCCCTTCCGGTTATCACCGCGACTTTCAATTGCTTAAAGAAGACGTCATTCCTGCTTTTAAGAACCTGCGCAATTGCATTTCTATGGCTGCAATGATGATTAAAAATATCCAGGTGAGAAAGGATATCCTGCAGGATGAAAAATATAAGTATTTATTTAGTGTGGAGGAAATGAATAAATTGGTTTTGCAAGGCATGCCACTTAGAGATGCCTATCAAAAAATTGCTGTAGAAATCGGGAATAATAATTTCAAATACAGTTCCCAAATTCACCATACCCATATAGGTTCTATTGGAAATCTTGNNGGATAAGCAGATAATGGATAACATCATTGGCCGTTTCAATTTTATCAAGGTGAATGATGCATTACAAAAATTATTGAAGTAAATTGCTCTTCGCATGTTGTCGAATTTGTTTAATAGATTATCAGTGTATGCTTCATCAATGATTAAAGAATCAAAAAATTATGGCAGAAACACATAAAAAGCGGATAGCTATTTTTGGTTCTACCGGCTCAATAGGTGCCCAGGCATTGGAGGTTATCAGTGCTAGTCAGGATTTGTTTGAGGTTGAAATCTTAACTGCTCAAACCAATGATAAGTTGTTAATTGAGCAGGCACTAAAGCATCAGCCTAATGCGGTGGTAATTGGGGACGAAACTAAATATAACACTGTAAAGAATGCCCTCATATCACACGATATTAAAGTTTTTTCCGGATCTGGGGCATTAGAGGAGGTAGCAGATTTTGATACCTATGATATGATGCTGGCAGCAANNAGGAAAAGGGAAAGCCGTTGCGCTCGCAAACAAAGAAACACTGGTTGTTGCGGGAGATATTGTGATGCAAATGGCTCTGGAAAAAAGGGTTCCGGTAATTCCTGTTGATAGTGAACATTCCGCAATATTTCAATGCCTTGTAGGTGAAACAAGGAATAAAATTGAAAAAGTTATTTTAACAGCCAGCGGCGGTCCTTTCCTTGGGAAGAAACCCAACTTTTTGGTAAATGTAAAACGGCACCACGCCCTACAGCATCCCAATTGGAATATGGGTGCTAAAATAACGATCGACTCTGCTACTTTGATGAATAAGGGTCTTGAGATGATTGAGGCCAAATGGCTTTTTAATCTTTCGCCGGAACAGATCCAGGTAATTATTCACCCGCAAAGCATTATTCACAGCATGGTTCAGTTTGAGGATGGAAGTATCAAAGCTCAATTGGGATTACCGGATATGAAACTGCCCATTCAATATGCACTTACTTTTCCTAACCGGATTCCTAATGATAGCCCCAGGGCTGATTTTAGAAAAATTGGCAATTTAGGTTTCGAAGAGCCTGATATTAAGACCTTTCGAAACCTGGCTCTTGCCAAAAGTGCTTTGGAAAAAGGGGGAAACCTCCCGTGTGTTCTCAATGCAGCCAATGAAATTGCTGTATGGGCTTTCCTGAATAATCGCATTGGCTTTCTTGACATGACTCTTGTTGTGGAGAAAACGATGCAAAAAATAGATTATATAGAAAAGCCAAATCTTAATGAATATTTTGAAAGTGACGGTGAGGCCCGTAATTTCGCGGCCACATTAATAAATCTGTAAGGATCCGTTTCCCAATTTCCTGAGGAAGAAATGATGGAAAATTGCGTTTTTTGAAAATTAAAATGAAAATCCTAAAGATGTAAATAGTACATTAACAATCTATGACGTTATTATTAGCAATTAATTGGCCGCACGTAGGCTTACAGGCCGCATATCTTATTTTCTCCCTATCAATTCTTGTCATTATTCATGAATTCGGACATTATATAACTGCAAAATGGTTTAAGTGCCGCGTTGAAAAGTTTTACCTTTTTTTCGATCCCTGGTTTTCCTTGTTTAAGAAAAAAGTAGGCGAAACAGAATATGGGATAGGATGGCTTCCTTTAGGAGGTTATGTAAAGATTGCAGGTATGGTTGATGAGAGTATGGACAAGGAGCAATTGAAGCAACCGCCCCAGCCATGGGAATTCAGGAGTAAACCGGCCCCGCAAAGGCTCATCATCATGCTGGGAGGTGTTACCATGAATGTGCTGCTTGCCTTTTTTATTTATGCAATGATCTTATTCAAATGGGGCGATACAAAATTGCCTATGGCCAATGTAAAGGACGGGATTTGGATAACGGACAGCCTGATGCATGATATCGGGCTTCGCAACGGAGATAAAATTTTAGCAGTAAATGGGGAACCCGTGAATTATTTTGATGATCTGCCTGCAAAAATTATCCTTGGAAAACAGATTACAGTCTCCAGGGATGGTCAGGAACAAATCATTACTTTACCATCAAATTTGATTGAACAATTAGTTGAAAAAAAGGGGAAACGAAATACTTTGGTAATGCCACGTATACCGGTTGTAATCGGATCATTTGAGGAGGGTACGTCAGAAAATGCAAAGCGCGCCGGGCTTCGCTTGTTTGACAGGATCGTTGCTGTTGATTCAACACAAGTACAATTTTTTGATCAGATGGCCCCATTGTTGCAAAAGAAGAAAGGGGACAGCTTAACCCTTACCGTTATCAGGGAAGGGAGGCCTGAGCAATTAAGAACATTAATAGACTCAGCTGGTAAAATAGGTTTTTATGTAATAAGTGGAGACCAGGCTGATAGTCTCGGTATATTAAAGTTAGAGACAAAGAAATACGGGTTTCTCGCTTCATTCCCAGCAGGAGTTCAAAAAGCGGGGGACAAACTTGCTAGTTATATCCAGCAATTTAAGCAGATCCTGAATCCGCAAACTGGGGCATATAAAGGTCTTGGTGGTTTTAAAACCATGGCCTCAATTTTCCCGAGTTCCGGGTGGAACTGGGAAGCATTCTGGAACATTACTGCATTCTTTTCTGTNNCTAAGTTTTTAGAATATGCTCAAATTGCAGGAATGGTTATTCTCCTGGCCCTGATGCTTTTTGCAAACGGGAACGACTGGTTTGGATGGGGGAGAGGGCATTAGATGTTATTAAAATTACTGACTGGATCTCAAACACCCGTGAAATTCGAGGTCCCGTTTTTCTTTAAGAATGGGGCCTGNNACATCTACTTCAAATCAGGAAGGTTCTGGCCCCCAAAAGCTCCATTCGCAATTAGAAAATTTTATAGTATTATTCTCCGTGATGCTTATTAAAGAAACCGTTCATTCAACACTTTTCCAATGCCTGTAAAATATCATTTAAAATATCATCTGCATATTCGAGACCTACTGAAATTCGTATAAGCCCGGGAGTGATATTCACTTTCGTTCTTTCTTCTCCTGTAAGTTTTCCATGAGTAGTGCTTGCCGGATGAGAGGCTATGCTTCTTGAATCTCCCAGGTTGGCTGTAAGGGAAAGCAATTCGAGGCTGTTTAAAAATTTTTTACCGCTTTCTAATCCGCCTTTCAGTTCAAAGCACAGAATTCCGCCACCATTTTTCATTTGTTTAATGGCAATATTGTATTGTGGGTGACTCTTCAGGTAAGGATATTTAAGCCATGATATTTTTGGATGATTTTCCAGGGCTGTGGCTATCTGCAAAGCATTTTTTGCATGGCGCTCCATACGGACGTCTAAAGTTTCCAGGCTTTTGCTTAATACCCATGCATTAAAGGGAGATAGTGATGGACCGGTATTTCTGCAAAATAAGTATATGGTATTGATTAAATTTTTGTCGCCAACAATTACACCGCCTAATACTCTTCCCTGTCCATCAATCCATTTGGTTGCGGAATGTAAAACGAGGTCTGCGCCGAAATCTATGGGCTTCTGTATTACGGGTGTGGCGAAGCAGTTATCAACATTCAGAATAAGATGGTGCTTTTTTGCCAGTTTCGAAACAAATTCCAGGTCAATGATTTCAAGACCCGGGTTAGTAGGTGTTTCCAGGTAAATCATTTTTGTATTTGGCTTTATGGCTGCTTCCCATTCTTCAGGCTTTTCAGCGCTTACGCAGGTACACTCAATTCCATAAGCAGGCAAATATTTTTTCAGGAGATTATGCGTGCTTCCAAAAACAGCCTCGCAGGAAATGAGATGATCTCCGTTTTTCAACAACGCCATAAAGCTTGCAAACACAGCGCTCATGCCTGTGGAGGTAGCTACTCCTGCCTCTGCTCCTTCAAGGGCGACCATCTTATCAACAAATTCTTTTACCCCCGGGTTACTGAACCTGCTGTAAATATTATCATCTGTTTCGTCCGAAAATGCGGCCNNGTCTGCAGTATCAAAACAAAAACTACTTGTAAGAAATAAGGGCGTTGAATGTTCCATTTCATTGGTACGTTCCGTTTGGATGCGGATTGCTTTTGTAATTGGATGTAGTTCCATAATTTAACTCAGGGCTTTTCTTTATAAGAATTAAATACCGGCAAATGTACTTCATGCATACTTATACAACAAGGCCTCTTAAGCGTTAATAAAAAACCTGCTATAAAGCCTTTCCTTGCATTTTAGCATCTCGCTAAACGGTTTCAGACCTTTGATTAGAAAAGTCTGCCTGAAAAACGCTTTAATTGAACCTGAACATTCCAAAAGATTTGTCCTATTCTTTCGATGACTATTGAAAAAAAATTGCGGTGATAAGCTGGTGTAATCCACAGTTCCAATAAAAGCCTGGACCCAAAATATTGGTTAATAAAAATTGGCTGGTGCGGTATTTTCTATTTGGTATTCAGTTATTTTTTCAAATCTGCCGCTGCAATATTTTTTCCGGGATTTTGTAGAAATTCATCCTTACATTCTTTGGAACAAAACCCCAAAACCAGGTTTTTGTAATGAGCAGTATCACCGATGCCGGCCGATACCGGCATTCCACAGGAGGGATCTCTTTTATTGTCAACCATGGCTGCCGTAAATTTCACAGAATCTGTTTTAGCTACTGTTGTGGTATCTGCAGCTTTATTTTCTTTTGATTGATTGTTGCATGAGAACAGGGACAAGCCTGCGAAAAGAACAACGATTAATGAAACACTTTTCATAAGAATAGTTATAACGCGGCAAAGTTATCGCTTTTTCATGATTCAGATGAAATACAGTGCCACTAAAGAGTTTCCCTTTTCTTCTTCCGGAAATATCGCCTGTGAATTCAGGAACATTTGAATATTTTGAACCATTCATTCTTTCGGGTATTCTAAATTATTAAGGCTGTTTTTCCAGGGAGCCTCAATAAAACGGAATTGAATTAAAATAAATATGTGTTTCAAACGTTTTGCTTGAAAATCGTGGCCAGGAAATAGAATTTGAAGCATATGAATTGGATTCACACTAATTTAAATGACAGGGTAACCAGTTAAGTGAATTGGGGAAAAATTGATAATATCGTGTTGGACATCATTTGAAATTTAGTATGAAATATAGACTGGTAAAGGATTCTGAAGGAAGAAAATAAACTCTGCGATGGTATAATCGGGCTAAATTTGATAACAGGAAATGCACGATCATACCTAATTACGGGCTTCAAGGGAAAGAAAAAGTGTTGAAGGAATAAAAGAGAGTATTTTTTTAAGCTGTAATATCAGCGCAAAGCATAAAATTAAAATTTCTCATATCAAGCAATCGTAAAGGCCGTCTTGTTTCTACAAGGGGGCCTGTTTTTTTGAGATCGTGAAAATAAATATTATTAAGCATAAATAAAATTTTTTTCTTTCCTTCATTTTCCACAAATTACCTAAAATGAAAAAGACCTGGCGGTCCATGATCGCCAGGTCTTTAATTGATTTTTTGAGGTTAATTCTGCCTGCGTTATAATTTTGTAGTTCCTTCTTTTTCAGCTACTCCCGTAAGAGTACTGATGTTGTACACCTCCGTTTTGTGTGTTTTTTCTGAAGTTACTTCTACACGCACCATATTTCCCGGAGTGCTAAATTCATCTGATGCCAAATTAAGAGTGAATACCCTGGAAAGGTTGGTACCTTCCACGATTTCAGAATACAGAATATGGTAGTTTGTACTTTTAATATTAATAAAATACACCCCGGGCTCGCTGTTATTCAGGTTTAGCTGAATTGCGGGATGGTTTTTGATTTTCCCGATGAATTTTACTTCAACAGGATCATCTGTTTTTACGCCGGCAAAAGTAACACTCGTTAACCCCATTGTACAAAGGGTAATCAACCCCATTGTAATCATTCGTGCTGACTTGATTGTTTGTTTCATAAATTCTAATTTTAATTGAACGAATTAAGTTTGTTCTCAAATCAAATAATCGGATGCAAAGGTAGACCGGGAAAAATCCTGTTGCAAGCCAACCTATCACACTAATATGCATGCTAAGGGTGATAAAAATTTGTGAAAACCCTTGATAGCAAAGGATTTAAATCAATAGTGCCCATTATGTCCAAAAATGTATTTTTCAGGCGCCACAAGGTGGAAATCAAACCGGAATTAGGCCAAAATCAACAAAAAACTGGGTTTTGCCAGAAGGGGAAAATTCATAGTAGTTGTAAAATCAACAAAGGACGCAGGGAGAATTATTCTCAAAACAAATGGCGAAGGATTGAAAACAGCGACATTTGTAATTGATTCAGAGAATACACTGCCATAAAAAGTGATGTCAATTGCCGTGACGCTTTTTGTAGCCTCGACAGGAATCGAACCTGTATCTGGAGCTTCGGAAACTCTTATACTATCCTTTGTACGACGAGGCCGGTGAAATAAAGTCCGCAAATCTACAATAATTTTTTTCGGATAATTATTGGATAGTGAATCCTCAATTCATTGTTGTTGAACCAATTTCTATTTGATCAATCCATGGGCATTAGTGCTGAAAATTTTCACGGCAATAGCCAGTAAAATCACACCAAAAAATTTCCTGATTACTATTAGCCCATTTGGGCCCAATGCCTTTTCTATCCATTTAAGTGATTTTAGTACTACAAATATTACAATGCAGTTTATCAAAATGGCTATTAATATATTAATGTCATAATAATTTGCTTTCAAAGACATAATAGTTGTGAGCGTGCCTGATCCTGCTATTAAAGGAAAAGCTATAGGCACTACACTCCCGCTTTTAGGATTATCATCCTGTTTAAAAAAATCCAGGCCCAATATCATTTCCATTCCGATAATAAAAATTACAATACTCCCTGCAACGGCAAAAGACGGAATATCCAGCCCAAGTAGTTTTAATAACGGCTTACCTAAAAACAAAAATAAAACCATAAAGGCACCGGATGCAAAGGTTGCCTGGGTAGAGCGTATTACACCACCCATCTTCTCCTTTAAGGTTATTAATACGGGTATAGAACCTAGCATATCAATAACTGCA
>PKYU01000297.1 GCA_003132765.1 Chitinophagaceae bacterium
ATTCTGCCATAGAGAAATTCATGCTTGCCTTTTGTAGTGATCCTGGCTGAAGTATAATGATTTAATTGTACATCTTCTTTTTTCCCAGTAATTACAAGCTTTCCATTGCTCACAGTTGCGTTTGCCGGTTGATAATATTCCTGCTCATGATTGCCCCAGCCTTTTCCGCCAATTTCGAAATTCCAGTTGCTGGTATCTACAGAGCGGCCGNNTTAACTGATAACCATCTTTTTTTGCGGTAGGCAAAGCTTTTTTGCTTTTTGGTGTGTCCATCCAAGAGAAAAGCAGGAGCGCCGGAAGCCAGATTAATGGGGAATAATAAAACATCTGATACCGAAAATATGTTTTCATTCAGCAATCTTTAATGAGATAATTAAGGCAATATAAGCTATTTGTCAAAATCGTTTATTAAATATTCTGCTCATAATTATGAATTACAGAAGAAAAAAGTAAAGAAAAATATATAATTATTTTATTGTGGAAAGGAAAACTATTAAGTTTTGAAATTTATAATGAACTTCGCTCTTATTGATTTGTATAAAAAAAAATTAAACAATGGAAACATCAACTAAACTGACCATTAAGAGTGCATTGGATGCATGGAACAGCTATGCGACAAGGGTAGATAAGCTATTTGATGAACTGTCTGATGAACAAATACAAAAGGAAGTAGCGCCTGGTAAAAATACCGGGACATATCTTTTGGGGCACCTTGCAGCCGTACACGATGGTATGCTGCCATTGCTGGATTTTGGTGAAAAATTTCAGCCGGCCATGTTTGATATTTTTATCAAAAACCCCGATAAGTCTGGTCTTGAAAAACCATCCATTAAAGAATTAAGAAATTTTTGGAAACAAGTAAATAATAAGTTGTCAGAACATATTAGCCGGCTCTCTGCTGAAGAATGGTTACATAGACATACAACCATTAGTGAAGAGGATTTTAAGAAGGAGCCACATCGAAACAAACTGAATGTCTTAATGAATCGCACCAACCATCTCGCCTACCATTACGGGCAGTTGGTTTTCCTGAAATCGAAAGAGTTTTCCAGGAATAATATGGCTTGTTTTCCTGTTTCAATTGAAGCCTGTATGATGCCATNNGTACCATCATTAATATCACTTTTCCATTCGCAGGAAATTTTTTAAGTTTGATCGATTACGTACCTTGGAGGGGATTAGTGCAAAACAAATTATGGGTCAAATTGGGGGAAGTAACAGAATTTTTTTTAAAGCATTTATGCTTTTGTTTTCCTTTGCCCCTTCCTTATATGCCGCCGGCCAGAATCTAATATTAAATGGTTCTATGACAAGCCAGAAAGGAGCGGATGTAGTAGCTCCCGGNNGTCCCCTTAATACGCCGGATATAAATGATACCGCAGGCCCGCTTTTAACCACAGCAGGAATTAATTGGGCAGGCGGCACGCCAATTGCTTCTCCCGATGGCGGTACGTGGCAAAATACATATACAGGTGAAGGCGTAAAACAGGTTATCAATGGAATAACTGCCGGAACCATATATTATTTCAGTTATTACTATACTTCGCAGGGCATCACCACATTTCCCAACAATATTTCACCACCAAATGTAACTATTGCGGGTGCTTCGGGGTATGAAAATCCGGATTATAGCGGTACTATCTTTCAATGGAATTTTTATTGCGGCACATTGATAGCTGATTCTACAAGTATTGTCATTACAGCAGCAGGCCCGCTAAATATCCAGGCATACCTGGCTTATGATGGTTTTTATTTATCACAAACTCCCCTGGCATTTACGCAAATTACCCAGCAGCCTGCTAATTCTTCGGTTTGTGACGGCAGTAATGCCTCTTTCAGTATTCAGGCTCCCGGATCTACTGAATATTATTGGGAGGTGAATAACGGCTCCGGGTGGGCGTATCTCTCTGACGCTACCCCATATAGCGGAACCCATACAGACAGGCTGGCTATCAGTAATGCAACGCAGAGCATGGATAATTACCAGTATCGCAGTTATATAAAAGGAGGTACCTGCCCTGTTTATTCTTCCTCCGCTGCTTTAACGGTTTTGCCATTGCCAATTCCTTCGCTGGAGGTAAATGCACCTTCCCCGCAAATTTGCAGTGGTGACAGCATTACGATTACAGCAGGGTCAGGCTACCAAACTTACTTGTGGAATAATAGTTCAAATACTTCCGCCATTACGGTTAATCAACCAGGCGAATATAGGGTTGATGTAACTGACAGTAATAATTGCTCCGGGAAAGACTCAATAACTATTTTGCCCTGTGAAAAATTCTATATACCCAATGCATTCACACCTAATGGTGATGGCATAAATGATGTGTTTAAGCCGGTGATAATCGGAAATGTAATTAATTATGAGTTCAATGTTTATAGTCGGTGGGGGCAATTAGTTTTTCATAGTACAGATTTAACCAAAGGATGGGATGGCTTTGTGAGCGGTTTCCCTCTGAATACAAGTATTTTTGTATGGAATTGCCATTTCCGGGTTGAAGGCCAAAAACTGGAAGATAAAAAAGGGATAGTAGTATTGATCAGATGAAGTACTGTTATCTTGTTTTTTGTAAACTGTATACTTCAAAGACACTTCTTTCCGTTGTTTCTTAAATATTTAATTTTGAAAAGAAAGGCGATTCCGGGTTAGAAGTAAGTCACTTCAAAGTAATTTTTATTTAGAACTTCTTATTGAAACTTATATTGCAACCTTTAATAAAATCCGGCTGTTTCTTTATGAAAACCCTATTCGCATTTATTGTTCTCATTCTTATTCTCGTTNNGGGCCGCTATATCTGGCAGATATGTTGCAGATACCGCGCTTAGCAATACGAATACTGTTTCCATAACCGTTGATGTTTCGGTTGTTGGTCCATACTGGATCACTACCAATACGGTTAATGGAATTTCGTTTAATGCAATCAATACCTTTACCGCTACCGGGCCCCAAACTGTAGTACTTACTGGATCAGGAACGCCCACTACAACAGGTACTGCTGAATTTACGGTCACGCAAGGTGATGGAAATGGGGGTGGTTGCACATTTTCAGTTACGGCCGTACAAGGTATACCTCCTTATTACTTTCTTACCTGCTTTCTTAACGGAGCGTATACAAATTTTAGTGATAGTGCCGCCGCAACTAATAGTAATATTCCCGGGAACTCCGGTTTAGCGGGTCTTGAAGTAAGGGGAATTGATACAATAATGAATTCGGCAGCACAAATTGATTTTGGTGTGGCTAATACGACAATTGTTGGACCAGGCACCTACACTGACACAAGTACTGTAAAAGCATATTTTAATTATGTTGACAGTCTTGGCCAAATGTGGTCTGTCGTTAGTTCCAACCAGCCATCATTTTCAATCGTTGTAACAAGCGCAAATGTCAATAATATTCAAGGTACTTTCAGTGGTATAATCAAAAATGACCTGGGTAGTGACAGCATATTTATTACCAATGGTGTATTTAGCGTGCTTGCCCATTGAAAATAAAACCGGCTTGATTTCTGTCATTGACTTATTCAAATCAAGAATAATCACATCGGAGCATAAACCCTCATCTTTTCGATATGTTTTGGAAGTAAACAAACGAAAAAGCCAAAGCCCAATTGATCAGAAGAAAGCGGGTTCCCTTTTTCACGTCGATATTATTCCATTCATATTTTGAAAGAAAATAATGCCAAAAAAAATTGAGACCTTTCAAGAACAGTTGTCAACTTGGGTTCTGTACATGTCGCCTGCCAACTAATTGATAATTTCAAAAGAGTTCATAAATTTTTCTATGGATTTGTTAGAATCCTTTTCTGCAGTGGTTATCGTTTCAAGAATATACATCCTGTTTTTTACCAGGAAAAAGCGGATATTCATTACTGCCTTGCCGTTTTGAAGATCTAATTTCACTTCTCTGCCGGGGTATCCGTCAATTGCTGTCTTAGATTCACTCAGCAATTTACCATGAAATTTATTCAGTACTCCATCAATGGATTTTTGGAAAAATGCATCCAGTTGATCGGTTTTATCCGAATTCATAACAGAGTCGGGGTATTCAGTTTCGGTGAGGATATAGGCTAAATTGTCGTCCTTGGTGTTTGCAGAAGCCTTATATAAGTAGATATTTACTTTTAGATCCCCTTTGGCAGTATTTACAGTTCCTGATTGATCAGTAGGTTCCTGTGGGAAAAAAATTTTACAATTTTCCGTCTTTACCATGATCCACTCATCTGTAGGTGTAAATGAAAGAGTTGCGAATACAAGAAATAATAAACCTGTGAGAATTTTAAGGGTTTTCATAAGTAAATGGTTTGACCTGGAATAGGGTTAACAGTTTAAAAACGAAATTTTCCCTGATTCAGTATCTGAAAATGGGAAACTTATTCCTGCTCCAAATGAAAAACCATTTCCCTTATCTTTAATAAATATTTCTCAATAGATTGCTACAGTTGCAGGAATCAAAAATAAATGTCTTCATGAGCGCTTTTGACCGAAGAAATTTTCTTAAAACTACTACACTGTTAGCGGCGGCTCCTTTCGTTCCCCAGGTTTTTATTACGAAAAAGACTAAACCATTGTTGGCATTCTCCACTCTCGGCTGTCCTGACTGGAACTTTCACNNACAGACTTCGCCAAAGCGTATAGTTATGAAGGGATCGAAATTCGAGGGCTGCTGCATGAAATGTATCTTCCCAAATGCCCTGAATTCAGTTCGCCTAAAGATATTTCAACTACGCTTTCTTTAATGAAAGATAAAAACCTTGCTTTTGTTGATCTTGGTTCCTCCACTAATCTGCATATTGCAGAACCTGTTGAAAGAGAAAAAAACCTCGACGAGG
>PKYU01000421.1 GCA_003132765.1 Chitinophagaceae bacterium
CTGTATGGCCTGGCGTCATTCATGGCAGTGCAAAGAATTAAAGAGGTAGGCATAAGAAAAGTGCTCGGAGCAACCGCATCGAATATAGTATATCTCTTTTCAAAAGAATTTGTATTACTCATCACAATTGCATTTGCTATCGCAACACCCTTAGCATGGTATTTTATGAATAAGTGGTTACAAAATTTTGCTTTTAAAATTGAATTAAGTTGGTGGATATTTATTGTCGGTGGAATTGTCTCAATAATAATTGCATTAATAACTATCAGTTTCCAGGCAATAAAAGCGGCAATAGCCAATCCGGTGAAAAGTTTGAGAACGGAATAATAATTAGCAAACAGCTAATGGTCAATAGCTATTAGCCAAAACAAAAGGTATGTTTAAAAATTATTTTACAATCGCGATCAGAACACTTTGGAAAAACAAAATCTTCAGCGCTATAAATGTATTAGGCCTTGCAATTGGTATAAGTGCGTCGCTCGTGATCTACCTGCTGGTTAACTACCATTTTACATTTGATAAGTTCGAAAAGGATAATGATCGTATTTACCGGGTTGTATCCAATTTTAATTTTTCCGGTGAGGCATATCACAACTCAGGAGTTCCCGATCCTATGGCTGCAGCGGTACGGAAAGAAATTACAGGCCTTGATGCGGTAGTCCCGTTTCGCACCTGGGATGATGCTGCAAAAATCAGTGTGCCTCAGGCTGGCAGGAAAGACCCAAAAGTTTTTAAGCACGAAAGCAATATTGTCTTTGCAGACAGCAATTATTTCAACATGGTGAATTATGACTGGATTGCCGGTTCGCCAAAAGCTTCGTTGAGCAATCCCTACCAGGCAGTGGTTACAGAATCTAATGCGAAATTATATTTCCCCGGTTTGAATGCGACCCAGGTTGCAGGAAAAGAAATTTATATTGAAGACACCGTAAGAGCAATCATTACCGGAATTGTAAAAGATCTTGATAAAAATTCTGATTTCGATTTCAAAACATTTATTGCATACAGCACTTTAGAAAACACATCCTTAAAACCTGAGAACTGGAACGAATGGGATAATACAAACGGCGCCCAGCAATTGTACATAAAACTTGCTGCCGGAAGCAATCCGGTAACAGTTGGAAAGCGGATCACACAACTTCAGAAAAAATACACGACAAAAGATCCTAACGACCACAGCTTTCACTGGCTCACGCTGCAACCTTTGAGCGATGTGCATTTTAGTGCTGAGTACGGAAATTATGGTTTGTCGCTTGCCAATAAGCCAACACTGTACAGCTTGCTTGCAGTTGCAGCTTTCCTGTTAATACTTGGCTGCATCAATTTTATCAATCTTACTACAGCACAGGCATCGCAAAGGTCAAAAGAAATCGGCATCCGTAAAACGATGGGCGGTTCAAGAAAGCAACTCATCATCCAGTTTCTGTCAGAAACATTTTTACTTACCCTTGGGGCAACTATATTATCTGTTGTATTAACGCCATTAATATTAAAAGCATTTTCAGGTTTTATTCCGAAAGAGTTGCATTTCAGTTTAACAACGCAACCCGGTATGATCACTTTTCTTCTTTTATTAATGGTTGTTGTTACGTTGCTCTCTGGTTTTTATCCTGCATTGGTACTTTCAGGATACAAGCCTGTATTGGTATTAAAGAACCAGGCCTTTGCCGGTACGGCACAAACACGCAAAGCATGGCTGCGGAAATCATTAACTATATCGCAGTTTGTAATTGCCCAGGTATTCATTATGGCAACTATCCTGGTGAGCAAACAAATACATTATTCTTTAAGTAAGAATATGGGTTTTAAAAAAGATGCTATTGTATATCTGAATACCAACTATTATGATACGGTGCGTAATCATAAATATGTATTGATGGATAAACTAAAGGCAATACCTGAGATATCAATGGTAAGTCTTTGTACCAATCCGCCATCATCAAACAATACGTGGAGCGGTACTATGAAATATAAAGATGGAAAAAAAGAAATTGAAACAGATGTGCAACAAAAATATGGCGATAGTAATTATATAAAACTCTATCATATAAAATTACTAGCTGGAAACAATATTGAAACAACTGATACACTTACCTCGGTTTTGATCAATGAAACTTATGCACACATACTTGGCTTTCAGCAGCCGGAGCAGGCCGTGGGAAAGGATTTGGATTGGGGTAAGAACCGTGTGCCGATTGCAGGCGTCACAGGCGACTTCAACCAGCAATCTTTACACCAGCCTGTAAAGCCTTTAATAATGGCAAGCCGCAGCCTTATTGAGCGTAACATCAGCATTGCATTGCAGCCGCAAAACGAAGCAGGCACCACATGGAAAACTGCGATTGCAAAAATTGGAAAAGCATGGAAAGACGTATATCCAGCAGATGATTTTGACTATCATTTTTTAGATGAAGACATTGCGAAATATTATACCGCGGAACAAAATATTTCAAGCTTACTTACATGGGCAACAGGGCTTGCTGTGTTTATCAGTTGCCTTGGTTTGCTTGGCCTGGTGATCTATACTACCACGCAACGCACCAAAGAAATTGGTGTAAGAAAAGTGTTGGGTGCAAGTGTGACGCAAATTGTATCGATGATTTCAAAAGATTTCATCATCCTTGTTGTGCTTGCGTTTGTAATTGCCGCACCGCTGGCATGGCTTGGCATGAATAAGTGGTTGGAACATTTTGCATACAGAACAACGATAAGCTGGTGGATATTTTTCGCCAGCGGTTCTGCAATGGTCATTATAGCATTGGTTACGCTGGGATTTCAAACCATAAAGGCAGCAATGGCTAACCCGGTAAAGAGTCTGAGGACGGAATAAAAAATACTTAAATTAAAAATTATGTTTAAAAATTATTTCAAAACCGCTTTTAGAAATATCGTAAGGCAAAAGGTTTTTTCTTTTATCAATATTGCAGGTCTTGCATTAAGTCTCGGCGCTGTTTGGATCATTTCGCTGTATGTAGCCAATGAACTAAGTTATGATCGCTATCACAAAAATGCTGAGAGGATATACAGAATAGCTTCACATGGCCAATGGGGAGAAGAAAAGTTTGATATCACTGGCACGTCCGGACTTACTGCGGCAGTCTTTAAAAAAGATTTTCCGGAAGTGGAAGATGCTGTACGTATCGATCCTGAAGGAGGGGGTATTCTTGAATATAAAGACAAAAAAATTAAAGATGATGCAATCTTTTTTACTGATCCTTCCTTCTTTAATATTTTCACATATCACTTTCTTGCTGGAACTGTGGCTGCACTGCAACAGCCAAATACAATTGTTCTTACAAAAACTCTNNGATGCATTAAATAAAACAATTTTCGTAGATAAAGCGCCCACTTTAGTAATCGGTGTAATTGATGATGTACCTAAGAATTCTCATGTTACTTTTAATGCTTTGCGCATTATGCCGCAGAGTTATGAAGGTGATTGGCAAAACCTTAGTATCTATACGTACGTACTGTTAAAAAAGAATGCCGGCATTGATCAGCTTCGTGCAAAGATGCCCGCGTTTGTTACAAAATATCTCACAACCAATTCGCAGGATATTCACTATAGGTTAGAATTGCAGCCGCTAACATCAATCCATTTGCATTCGCATTTAAGTTATGAGTTAGGTGAAAACCACGACATCAAATACATCTACGTTTTATCGCTGGTAGGTCTGCTTATCCTCGTTATTGCATTTATCAATTACATCAATATTACTTCGGCGCGTGCTTCAGTTCGTCTGCGGGAAATAGCGGTAAGAAAAATAATTGGTTCAAGTAAAAGTAGCCTGGTTGGTTTATTTCTTACTGAGTCAATAACAACTATCCTTGCATCTGCATTGATCAGCATTCTGTTGGTTGCGCTTATTATGCCATTGGTCAATGATGTTACGGGCAAGGAATTATATCTATGGCGTTTCGGCGTAATACCGAGTATCATGTACCTGCTTGGTTTCTCTTTGATTGCCGGGCTCATTGGTGGTATGTATCCCGCATTTTTCCTTTCAGGATTTAAACCTATTCCTGCATTAAAAAATCAATTGGGTGATGTGAAAGGACAGGTTTTTTTCAGAAAGTCGTTGGTGTTATTTCAATTTGCCGTTACAATGGTATTGATAGCTGCGTCAATGGTTATTTATATGCAGCTCAATTATGTGCTCAATGCAGATCTTGGATTCAACAAAAATCAAATGCTCACCTTTCACATCGATTCAAGAAATGTAAGAGAAAAAGTTCCTGCACTTCGTGAAGCATTATTGGAAAATCCGGCGGTGAAAGCTGTTGCATCTGCTGGAAACCCAATTGGCAACAACAATATTGGAATGATGGACTACAGCGTGGAAAAGAATGGGATGTTGGATGAACACAGCAATCTCGCTTATGGATTAACGATAGATCCCGATTTTATTCCTGCTATGCAAATAGAAATGCTGGAAGGTCGGAATTTTTCGAAAGACATTCCATCAGACAGCAATGATGCCATCGTGAATGAAGCTTTTCTTAAGAGACAAGGCTGGACTTCAGGCATTGGAAAGAAATTTTCAAGAGGTAAAGATTCAACAGGAAAAGTATCGTTTGCAAATATTGTTGGCGTTGTAAAAGATTATCATATCTATTCTTTGCAACATAAGATAGAACCAATGATCATGATGATTCCACAAAGGGCTTCTGACAGGGACAATATGTATGTGCGGATTGACGCGAAAAATATACCCCGGTCTCTCACTGCGATAGAACGAACGTTTAAGAGATTTGATCCATCAGCAATATTCGATNNATTATCATTTCCTCGACAAAAATTTTGCGGCGCAGTATGATGCAGAGCAAAAGCAGGGACAGGTATTGCTTGCATTTACAATTCTCACCATTATCATCGCATGCCTGGGCCTGTTTGGGTTGATCACGTTTACTGTTGATCAGCGTGTAAAAGAAATAGGCATAAGAAAAGTGTTAGGTGCAAGTGTTGGCAGCATCACAACATTGTTAGCCGCGGGCTTATTGAAAGTAATTCTTGTATCGATGGTTATTGCAATTCCCGTATCGTGGTTTGCTATGAACAAATGGTTGCAGGACTTTGCTTATCGCATACATCTTGACTGGTGGCTTTTTGGGTTGGCTGGCATAGTGGCGTTCATTATTGCTATTGTTACATTAAGCCTGCAGACGATTAAAGCAGCAATAGCTAATCCGGCGAAAAGCTTAAGAACAGAATAAAAACAAAGCTATGTTTAAAAATTATTTCAAAACTGCATGGCGGAATTTTCGGAAGAACAGCATTCTTTCATTGATAAATCTTGGTGGATTGTCTGCTGCCATTGCGGCTGTCTTATTGATCGGAATGTATATATATAGCGAAACAAGGTATGATAATTTCCAGGAAAACAAATCCTCATTATACCGTGTAGG
>PKYU01000085.1 GCA_003132765.1 Chitinophagaceae bacterium
TAATAATCGCATAAAGGGTTGCGTGCCGGTTTTACATGATGTTAAATTATTTATGGAGGCCTTTCAGGTTGCCGTTAAAGATGAAAAGTTTTCTGTAAAGGAAAAATGGCTGAATTATATAGAAGAATTGAAAAACAAATGGCCTGATACAAATGAGTTAAAATTATCCGAAGATGTTATTAATCCGAATGTGTTTATGCACCAGCTATCAAAGACTTCTTATCCGACAAGAGTTGTATTAGCGGATGTTGGCGCCCATCAAATGTGGGCCGCACAATCCATTGAAATTCAGAAAGGGCAGTTATTTATTACATCAGGGGGTATGGGTGCAATGGGATTTGCCTTGCCAGCCAGTATCGGTGCATCATTTGCACTCAATCAAACTCCGGTACTGGTAATTATCGGGGATGGTTGTATGCAATTGAATATTCAGGAATTACAAACAATTGTGCAAAATAAACTTCCTGTGAAAATTGTAGTTATGAATAATCAAAACCTTGGAATGATTCGGCAATTCCAGGATAGCTACTTTGAGTCAAGATATCAATCTACATTCTGGGGATATACAGCACCTGATTTTAAAAAAATAGCAACTGCTTATGGAATTAACAGCAGAACAATATGTAAACCTGATGAAGTGTCGGAAGCGGTAGATTGGATATGGAATAAAGAAAATAAAGACAATCCTGTTTTACTTCAGGTAATGATAGACCCCCACACTAACACCTATCCCAAAATAGCATTTGGCAAGCCCATTACTGAAATGGAACCCTTTGCTAAACCTATTGAAATGGAGGGAACATAAGGTGAGGATAATATTTGATTCTTATTTGATATAATTCTCAATAACTATTCCCGATGTACTATTTGCCAGGTTCAAAATTTAAACTACATAATTGTTACGATCACCTTTTGGTGTTATTAGGCAACGGCCCATTCAAAAGTTGTTTTAGATTTTAAATTATTTAATCATTGGTATCTATATTACCCACCATTCTTTGAGGTTTCAATGGATCATCACGCCAATGTAATTTTTCAACAATGATTTATGGTTGCACACAAATGAAGATAAAACTAATGCGGATTTATATTTAAAAATTTCCCAAACATTAATGATCCAGAGTATAAAAAAAATTGCTTCCAAAATTGGGTTAGACAAGGCCATTATGTTTACTTCCTCATCTAGCATTTTAAATGCATTAGGAAGCATGNNCTATCCAGGTATTTTTCGATCTGGGACTAAATGGCATAATTGTTCAATATGTCGCACATGAGGCATCTAATTTACAATGGAAAAGTGATCATAAAATTAGTGGCGAATCCAAATATATTTCAAGGTTATCGTCTCTTTTACATTTTAGTGTAAAATGGTATTTATTATTTGCTTCAATATTGCTTATTTCATTGATTTCTGTGGGTTTCATTTTCTTTACAAAGTATGACACATCAAATGGTGCCATTTGCTGGAAAGCTCCATGGATGCTTCTTGCGATAGGAACCTGTTTCAATTTGATATTGTCTCCAATAATTGCATTCATTCAGGGGCTTGGAAAAGTTAAGGAAATAGCAAAAATTCAATTTATAGTTTTATTTTTTAAATTATCAATTCTATGGGGAGGATTGATTTTGGGTGCTAAATTATATGTAATCGGTTTAAATAGTTTGACAGGAGTTTTTATTCTGGCGGTAATTTTTTTTTCTAATTATCGTAAAATACTTATTGATATCTGGACAACTTCAATTGTAGAAAAAGTACATTACCGAAAAGAGATATTTCCATATCAATGGAAAATTGCCATAAGCTGGATAAGTGGTTATTTCATTTTTCAATTATTTAATCCTGTCTTGTTTGCAACAGATGGTGCTGTAGTGGCAGGGANNTTAGCTGCTCTAAATGGGATATTATCCCTTTCGCTTGCATGGATTACAACCAAAGTGCCATTATTTTCAGGTTTAATTGCCCAAAGAGAATATGCACGGTTAGATCATATTTTTAATAAAACGTTGAAGCAATCTGCCATAATAAATTTCGGCGCTTTGGCATTTTTGATGATGATAATATTTCTGGTTAGGTTCTTTAATATTGAATTAAGTGGAAAGCCCATTGGTAATCGTTTTCTAAATTATATCCCCATGGTATTGATGATGGTACCAGTGTTTCTGAATCAGTTTATAGCTGCCTGGGCTACCTATTTAAGATGTCATAAAAAAGAACCGTTTTTATTAATTTCAATTGCGGGTGGTATTTTGTGTTTACTATCAACAGTTATTTTGGGTAGTTACTTTGGCGTTATTGGTGTTACATCAGGCTATTGCTTAATTACTATTTCTCTTTTCCCATGGGGTTACTACATTTTTAAAACAAAGAGATTAGAGTGGCATAAAAATGCTATTCTACAATAACATAAATTCAAAGAATTTATACGTTCTAATATAACCATGGAAAATAATTTCATTTTATCAATATGCATCCCTACTTATAATCGTGCAAAATATTTAGATGGTACTATTTTTTCAATCGTTCAGCAAAAAAGGTTTCAGGAAACAAGCGATATCGAAATTGTAATTGCAGATAATTGCTCGAATGATAATACAAGGGAGGTCTGCGGGAAATACATAGGAATTCACGGTGAAAAGATTCGTTATTATCGGAATGATGAAAACATTGAAGTTGCTAATATAGAAAGGGTGCTTTCATATGGTAAAGGAATATTTTTGAAGCTAAATAATGACACGTTGATGCACGAGGTCAATTCTCTGGATAGAATTATTGAAGTAATAGATCAAAATAAAGATAATAGAGACATTCTTTTTTTTTCCAATGGAACACTTAAGGATATTACATCACTTCATTGCAAAGACCTGAATTCATTTGTAAAAAATGTTTCTTTTTATTCTACCTGGATCGCTTGTTTTGGAATCTGGAAAGAGGATTTTAAGTTAATAAATAATTTTTCCACCATTGAAAAAACCCTATTAATAAATGATGTTTTATTCAAAATGATAAGTTCAAACAGACCTGTTCTGGTCGATAATTATAAAGNNCCGGTCACAAAAGGCGGGTATAATTTTTACAAGGTTTTCGTCACAAATTACTTAGGGCTTCTGGAAGAATACAGGGTAAAGAAAAAAATATCCAGAGGTACTCTTTTTAATGAAAAGTCAAAACTTTTGAAACATTTTTTAATTCCCTGGTCTTTAATAATGTTGAGAAATAAAAAACAATACTCATTTGATAAAAAAGGAGCTGTACCGATATTAATGCAGAAATATCGCTTTCATCCCCTGTTTTATCCTGGTATTATTTATGTATACTTGAGACTTATACTTACAAAATTTAAACTTGTAAAATCGGAGATATCCATGTAAATAAGAAAGCTATCTCTAGTTTATTAAAGAATTTAATTCATTAAATAAAATCAGGCGTAAATACAATGAGTAAGAAAAAAGAATTATTAAAATTATTAGGTAGTTATACAATAAAATTATTTTCAATAATTTATAATTATGAAACAAGTAAAGTTTTCAAACATTATAAAAACGTAATTTATTCTTATTGGGTAAGCAATTCAATCAAAAACTGCGGAAATGGATTTAGGATTAGAGCACCTGTTTATATTAAAGGTGGAAAATACATGACTATTGGAGAAAACTTTGGTTCATTGGAACGTTTAAGGTTGGAATGTTGGGATACATTTTCTGGTCGCAAATACAATCCTAATCTTGTTATTGGAAAAAACGTTGCTATGAATTTTAATGTGCACATCGGTTGTATTGATAGCGTAATTATTGGAGACAATGTGCTGTTTGGCAGCAACATTTTCATAACTGACCATCAACATGGATATATTGATAAAAGAGATTTGGGTATAGCACCAGCTAAGCGTTTTCTAAGCACAAATGGGCCTGTTAAAATAGAAAACAATGTTTGGATAGGAGAGAATGTAGCTATTATGCCAAATGTTACAATCGGTGAAGGTTCTATTATNNTTCTCTATTATTGGAGCAAACTCAGTGGTTACAAAAAGCTTTCCAAAAAATTCAGTATTGGCTGGTGTTCCCGCAAAACTAATTAGGTCATTGGAATCATAATATAAGAATGAGCAAAAAAGTAAGGGTTATTGCATTATATCTGCCTCAGTTTCATCCAATCCCGGAAAATGATGAGTGGTGGGGAAAAGGATTTACTGAATGGACGAATGTTGGCAAAGCCAAACCATTATTTAAAGGGCATTATCAACCACGCGTACCTGCAAGNNCCTGCAGATCTTGGTTATTATGATTTGCGGGTGCCTGAAACCAGGCAAGCCCAGGCTGATTTGGCTAAGGAAGCCGGAATTGAAGGATTTTGTTATTGGCATTATTGGTTCGGAAATGGCAAAAGATTATTGGATAGACCGTTTAAAGAAGTGCTTTCCAGTGGAAAGCCGGATTTCCCTTTTTGTTTGGCGTGGGCTAACCATACATGGAAAGCAAAAACCTGGTCCCCGAAGGGGCCTGATAAAATATTGATTGAACAGGCATATTACGGGTTAGACGGTTATACAGAACATTTTCAATCGTTGCTCCCTGCTTTTTTAGATAGCCGTTACATTCGGATAAAAAATAAACCCATGTTTTTGATTTGGGATCCTGATGATTTACCTGATGCTGCAATATTCATAAATCACTGGAATAAACTTGCCAGGGAAAATGGTTTAGAAGGAATATATTTTATAGCATCATCCAGGGATGCTAAAAATATTGACAATTTTATCTTACAAGGATTTGATTCGGTCTCGCTGGATTTATTAGCCGATACTTTTACCCATCGAAGCTTTTTAAGAAAAAGCTGGCATCGTCTTTTGAGGGAAATAGTAAATATGCCCCAATA
>PKYU01000607.1:0-5839 GCA_003132765.1 Chitinophagaceae bacterium
TGGCTGGACAAGGTATGTTTCCATGCAACCTCATTATAATCTTATATACAGGGAAGAGGAGCGTGAAATGATCCCGTTTTGCATTGATCAGAAAATTGCCATCATACCGTGGTCTCCACTTGCACGCGGAATGCTCACCGGTAAGCGAACCAAAGAAAGAAATGAAACAGAGCGCGCAATTACAGACCAGTTTGGGAAGTCCCTTTACGGACAGGAGACAGACTTTGACATTGTGAAAAGGTTAACCGAAGTGGCCACTGCCAAAGGATTGCCTAATGCGCAGGTAGCCCTTGCATGGGTGCTAAGTAAGCCAGCTATAACCGCTCCTATTATTGGAGCAAGCAAGCCGGGGCATTTGGAAGACGCAGTAGCTGCCCTTTCCATAAAGCTATCACCGGAAGAGATTACTAAACTGGAAGAGCTCTACCAGCCGCACCCGGTACTTGGATTTCATTAGGAAAATTGAATTCCAGTTATATAATAATTTGACACAGTAAACATTGCTTTAAAAAACAGATTAGCAATGTATTTTTCTATTTTTTGATAATCCTTCTTAATAATCTTACATTTATTACAATCAATTTTAACCAAAAACTTAAAAAATGAAAAAGCTTTTATTTATTATGATAGTTTCATTGATGGTGTTTTCCTGCACCTCCAATGAGAAAAAGCCGGAGGCTGCCACTACCAGTACCAATGCTGATATGCAGGCCGTTTGTGAACAAAATCTTGCTTCCCTAAAAAGCTGGATTACTGCTTTTGAAAATAANNAGATACAGTTACTACAAAAGCCCATTATATGGAGTCATTGAAGTACTGGACAGATAACTGGGACAGCCTTCATTTATCTAATGGAATCTTTTTGCCGGGTATTGATACTGCTAATCACCAAATGGACGGAAGTGTAAGGTATTATGGCACCTGGAATGGTGTGTACAAGGCAACAGGGAAAACTACCCATGTTAATTTTTATGGGGTATACAGATTCAATTCAGACCATAAAATGATTTGGGGCTCTGATTATTTTGATGTGGGCGGTTTAATAAACACAGTATTGTCAAAGAAGAAATAATTTGTAATCAATAGATATAACATGAACCATCCGTTTGTCGCG
Organism: Chitinophagaceae bacterium; assembly: GCA_003132765.1. Lineage (GTDB taxonomy): Bacteria > Bacteroidota > Bacteroidia > Chitinophagales > Chitinophagaceae > Ginsengibacter. The sequence goes on from PKYU01000607.1 coordinate 1,115, forward strand.
GATGGTTTTTCTTGCGATGAACCAGGATATGCAATAGCCTTTTTCATTAGAATTAAATGAGTTAAATAAAAGGATGATGAAGAGGGCTGAACTCAGATATCGGTCGCATTTCAATTTCTATTTCCAGATTTATCACTCTGCATTATCCTGCTAATAAACCACCTTTTTGGTGCAACTTTGTATGCAAAGCGTTATTATAATTATTATATGGAAATCGGTATTTACACTTTTGCGGATATAGCCACTCACCCTGTTACCAAACAAGGTATTACTCCGCACCAGCGCATTCTGAATTTGATGGAGGAAATAGAACTTGCTGACCAGGCTGGACTTGATGTCTTTGCATTGGGTGAGCACCACCGCCCGGAATATTTGGTGTCTGCCCCGGCTGTGGTTTTGGGCGCTGCTGCCGTAAAAACAAAACAAATCAAATTATCCAGCGCTGTTACCGTTCTCAGTTCCGATGATCCGGTAAGAGTATTTCAGCAATTTGCCACTGTTGATCTTTTATCCGGGGGCAGGGCTGAGATCATCGCCGGCCGGGGTTCTTTTATTTAATCATTCCCGCTTTTCGGGTATGACCTTAAAGATTATGATGAGCTTTTTTCTACNNGGATATGCTTGTACAGCTCAATAAAAATGAGCGGCTAAGCTGGAGAGGAAAATTTACGCAAATCATTAATAACCTTGGCGTATATCCGAGGCCGATACAACCAGAATTACCCATTTGGATTGGCGTGGGAGGGACACCTGAATCAGTAACCAGGGCAGCTGAGTATGGATTGCCAATGGCTCTTGCCATAATTGGAGGAGACCCGGCCAGGTTTGTTACTTATGCAGATTTATATCGTCGGGCTTACAGAAAATCAGGACATGAAATGAAATCCCTTCAACTCAGTATCAATTCTCATGTATATATTGATGATACGTCCCAAAAAGCCCGTGATGAATTTTATCCTCCTTATGCCAGTGTGATGGAACATATAGGCAAAGAGCGTGGATGGTCTGGTATGAACAGACAACAGTTTGATGCTTCCACTTCCCGGCACCGTGCCTTGCTGGTCGGCAGTGCGCAGGAAGTAACTGAGAAGATACTTTATGAATATGAATTATTTGGCAATACCCGTTTCATGGCACAGATGAGCCTTGGCGCTATGCCGCACAACAAAATATTACATGCTATAGAACTATTGGGAAATATCGTAGCTCCGGAAGTCAGGAAGCATACACAAGCAAAGGAAATAGTAAGGGCCGGCATCGGGGAAAATTAATATTCCTTTTTCATACGGATATTCCGTCTTCTCTAATAAATTTAGGATGTATATAATTACAATAAAATCGAGAGCTGGCAGGTTTGTACTTTTGAAAAGGGTATTCGCAATAATGAATTTCATGATCTCCATTACAAATCAGTAAGGGAGGAAAAAATGAATGATTTAATACAAAAAAATCGGGGAAATAAACTGATTAATATCCCTGTGGAGACTAATTTTCCTTATGAAAACAGGTGGAAAAATGATGTAATTTAGTGCTCATTATAAAAGTCAAAATTGTAAATAATGATAGAAACATTTTTTGTACAATTCAGAGATTTTATTGCTGAACCATGGCCATGGTATGTGGCAGGTCCGTTGCTTGCCTTAGTGATGTTTATCCTATTATATTTTGGCCATGAATTCGGCATTTCAGAAAATTTCCGGCTGATGTGTGCTGCGGATGGTGCCGATGAAATGAATGAGTTCTTCAAGATCAACTGGCAAACCGGTCAGTGGAATCTGCTGGTAGCGCTGGGGGCTGTATTTGGTGGTTATCTTGCCTCGCACTATTTCCTCGGGCCTCATGGTGATATTGCTCATGTTAGTGATGCGACGGTTGCATCATTAAATCATATTGGAGTACATGTGAAGAAGGGCAGCGTGCCACTTGTTCCCGATTTTATCAGTTGGAGCGGATTGATTACCTGGCCCGGCTTATTAATGATAGCAGGAGGAGGTTTCTTTGTAGGATTTGGCGCCCGGTATGCCGGTGGTTGTACTTCCGGACACGCTATCAGTGGTTTATCGGCGTTGCAATTGCCTTCGCTCGTTGCAGTAATTGGGTTCTTTATGGGGGGATTGATGGTAACTTACCTGGTATTTCCCCATATTTTTTAATAAACATTTAATTCAATTCAGTTATGAGAATGTCAAGATATATATTGGTTGGAATTCTTCTCGGATTTATCTTATACAAGAGTGAAGCAGTTTCCTGGTTCAGGATTTATGAAATGTTCCGGTTTCAAAGCTTTCACATGTATGGTATTATTGGCTCGGCCATAGTTTCAGGAATTATCATAGTTCAGATCATAAAAAGAAAAAGAATAAAAAATGTGGAGGGAGAACAGATTACCATAAAAGATAAAGCCAAAACGTATCCCAGATACCTTATTGGTGGATTTATCTTTGGTATTGGCTGGGCGCTCGCGGGTGCATGCCCCGCTCCCATGTTTATTCTCTTAGGTGCAGGTAATACTGTTTTTATTGTCTATTTGGTAGCTGCCATGACCGGAACTTTTGTATATGGGCTACTTCGAAAAAAGCTGCCGCATTAATACGGGTTACAGTTCCAAATGTTGAGGAATAAATTGAAAAAGCAATAAATCAAATACGTATGATAACGGTTAACCTTAAATGCTATTATATATCTGCCTTTTGTCTCTTAAAATCATTTTGATGTCTTAAATTTTAATGATAAGATTAAGCTATTTATGGAGCTCTCCAATTTGACCGGAACAAATCTCAGAACTGGATTTTTCTGCGGACAATAATTAAATGTAGATTTGGAGTGATACCAATTTTCAGGAAACCGAAATACTACGATGAAATTATATAAAACATCAAAAGCCATAATACTCAATTATAATAGCAAGAATTATACATTGAAAGAGAACTGGGATGAACTTATAAACAGGGAACATCTTTATAATTATTTGGAAACCATCATAGCTAATCGAAAATCCGTCGGAGAAGCTTCCATTTCGATATTGGAAGAAGCGAAAATTCAAGCGCCCCTTGGATCGCAGGAGGTTTGGGCAGCGGGCGTTACTTATTTAAGAAGCCGTGATGCGAGAATGGAAGAATCAAAAGACTCTGGAAGCGCCGATTTTTACAGCAAGGTGTATCATGCAGAAAGACCTGAATTATTTTTTAAGGCTACCCCGGGTCGGGTTTCCGCTACAAAAGAAGAAGTCTTTATCCGAAGGGATTCAAAGTGGAATGTTCCTGAACCCGAACTCACCTTATTCATAAATTCAAGAGGAAAAATTCAGGGTTATACGATCGGGAATGATATGAGCTCAAGAGATATTGAAGGTGAAAACCCTTTGTATCTTCCGCAGGCTAAAGTGTATGACAGATGTGCCGCATTAGGCCCATGTCTTTTTATTACAGAGAAGCCAATTTCACTGGAAACTATGATAAGTATTACTATTGAACGCAATGACAAAGTTGTTTTCAAGAATGCTATCCAATTGAACCGGATGAAAAGAAATTTTACGGAACTAGTTGATTATTTATTCAGAGAATCTGATTTTAATAATGGAGTTTTTTTGATGACGGGCACAGGAATTGTCCCGCCAAATGAATTCACGCTTCATATTGGAGATATTGTAAAAATCAGCATTGAAAGTATAGGAACTCTCATTAATACAGTTGCTTATAAGAAATAGATTGCGCTGAGCCTTAACCTGAGCCATTCACGCATTAAAAATAATTGTTTTATCATAGTTGATATTCCCACAATAATTGAAGCTCTGATATCGAAATTTTAGCCTTCAGGAAAATTGTCATGATTTATGACACATTCAATCATGATCAATATCACACACGAAGCCGGGATATATAAAGAGCTTTGTTTACGCAAAGGAAATATGGGACAAAGCTGAATTTATTTTATTTTTTTTCTGTGAATCTGAATATAAATTCCGGTGAAAAAATGATAAAATTTTATTAATAAATAAAACGAAAAGGAGTGCCATTCTTTCTGTAAATTCGAATAAAAGGTTGGCAAATAGATTTAAGCAAGGATGATTTTATCATGAAAAAAGCTGATCCTATTTTAACATAAAAGCTACAAAATCAAATATGCCCATTGAAACGAAAACAAAATTTAAGGAGCCGGCACAAACTCAAATGCTGAATAAACTTTGGGAGCTTCAAAGGAAAAACGGATGCATAAAGGATGATGATATACGAGAACTCGCATGGCTGTTTAACCTGTCTGAGATTGAAGTGGAAGGAGTAGTATCCTTTTATCATTTTTTTCAGCGCAATCCTACCGGAAAATACACTATTTATCTTAACAATAGTATCATTTCCGATATACAAGGTTTCATACGGATAAAGGAAACCCTGGAAAGGGAAACTGATACCACCTTTGGATCTGTTGATCGTACCGGAACATTTGGTCTTTTTCTCACTCCATGCATTGGCCTTAGTGATCATGAGCCAGCAGCACTGATAAATTTTTATCCTTTTACAAATTTGAATACCATAAAAGTTAAAGAGATTATCACGAAACTTAAAAATGGCGCTACTCCGGAATCTATCTGCGATAGACCTGCTGATAACATCCGGTATACACCTCCCGGAAACAAAACCGTTTTCTTCAGGAATTTTACACCCGGCGTATCAATTGCGGCTTTGGAAAAGAAAGGACCTGAAGGAATCATTGAAGAGATCAAAAAAT
>PKYU01000607.1:5845-8250 GCA_003132765.1 Chitinophagaceae bacterium
GAGCCCGGCACATTCAAGGATCGCGTTTTGATTAATACCCAAGCAAATTCATTGATCGAAGGAATGATCATTTCCGGGTACACAATAGGTGCTGAATTCGGTATAATTTATTTAAGAGCCGAATATACCTGGCTGAAACCTAAGCTGGATGAGGCCATAAAAGAATATCATGCTAAAGGTTTATTAGGCAGGAATTGCGGTAATATTAAAGGGTTTGATTTTGATATCAGGATCCAGTTGGGAGCAGGTTCTTACGTTTGTGGCGAAGAAACCGCTTTGCTTGAGTCCCTGGAAGGAAAGCGCGGCGAGCCCCGCACGAAATGGTTTTTCCCCGTAGAAAAGGGATACCTGCAACTCCCAACAATAATTAATAATGTAGAAACATTTTGTGCTGCTGCAAAAATTATTGAGATGGGTGCTGATGAATATTTAAAACTGGGCATGCCCGGATCGGCAGGCACCAAGCTTATCAGCGTTTCAGGAGATTGTCAACTGCCAGGCATATACGAAATAGAATGGGGAATGACTNNAAGCTGACGATCCTTATTATATACAAGTGAGCGGCCCGTCTGGTGAATGTATCTCCCTAAAAGAAAAATCGAGGCGCATTTCTATGCTTGATGAGCACGATGGAAAGGATATCCGGTGTGGTGGATCATTTATGATATTTAATAAAAAGCGCGACCTGGTGAAGGTATTATTGAATTTTTCGGAATTTTTTAAACATGAATCTTGCGGTATTTGCACTCCTTGCAGGGCCGGTAATTTTATTATCCAAAGAAAACTGGAACGCCTGGATCATGGACTTGCAAACGAAGACGATTTGAAAGACTTAAAAAACTGGGGCACATTGATGAAAAATACAAGCCGTTGCGGACTGGGAAAAACGGCCACGAATAGCCTGATATTGGCTATGGATAAATTTCACGAATACTTTTCAACCAAACTGGATAAGGATTATGATGGCCTCAATCTTAAATTCGATATGGATGCGGCTACAAGAGACTACGAAGAATATAAAATATAACTATGGAAAGCTTAGTAAATGTAACCATTGATGCGAAGAAATTCCAGGCTGAAAAAGGCAAGAACCTGGTGCTGGTGGCAAAGGAAAACGGGATTTTTATTCCATCATTATGCTATTATCCTCATATTGAACCGCCCTTAGGTACCTGCAGGGTTTGCACATGTAAGATCAATGGTAAATTTGCGCCGGCATGCACAGAGAAAGCGACCGAAGGACTCTCTGTAGAAGTGAATACCCCCGAACTGAAAGACACGAGAAAGGCCCTGGTTGAAATGATGTTTGCTGAAGGGAATCACATCTGTCCCGCCTGTGAAAAAAGTGGTAACTGCGATTTACAGCATATGGGTTATGAATTAGGCGTTTCGTCTACCCGCTTTCCTCATTTATTTAAAGACAGGATCATTGACTTTAAGGCCACCCGCATGGTGATGGAGCATAACCGTTGCATAAAATGCTTACGGTGCGTGGTAGATGTAGTTACTGATGATGGCAAAAGAGTATTTACATATCAAAACAGGGGAAACGAAACATTTGTGGGAATCGATTATGTGCAGGAAGAGAAACTATCAGATGAACAAGCTATTAATGCTATGAATATATGCCCGACAGGCGCTATCATAGTGAGAGGCGTTAGTATAGCCGAACCATTTGGCAATAGAAAATTCGATCTGGAATCGGTGCAGAAGAAGTACTTTGTTAAGGNNATCTCAGCAGTCCCGGTAAATTGAATAAAAAGAAAATTGCAACTGTTTCTTTGGCCGGGTGCTTTGGCTGCCATATGTCGATGCTCGACATAGATCTGGAACTGCTCGATTTGATTGAACTGGTATCCTTTGACAAATCGCCCCTCACAGATAAGAAAAATTTTACAACCCGTTGCCATCTTGGGATCATTGAAGGCGGCTGTTGCAATTCAGAAAATGTAGAAACACTTAGGAAATTTCGTGAAAACTGTGATATACTGGTTGCTCTTGGGGAATGTTCCGTATGGGGAGGACTGCCAACCATGAGGAATTCTATTCCACTGAGCGAATGCCTGGATGAAGCTTACCTGAACTGCGNNTAACAAATGAGCCGGATAATAATATTGTACCTTATCATGAAGATTTACCCAAAATACTTGACAGGGTGTATGCCTGCAATGAGATCGTCAAAATTGATTATTACATTCCCGGGTGTCCACCGGATGCCACCTATATATGGAAGATCGTAAAAAATCTGCTCTGGGGAGAAGAGTATTCTATTCTTTATTCTGAATTTAAATATGATTAGAAAATATTATGGAAAGAAAAATAACGATTGATCCGGTAACCAGGGTGGAAGGCCACGGAAGAGTTACTATACACCTTGATGAATACGGGCAGGTGAAAGATTCTTT
>PKYU01000592.1 GCA_003132765.1 Chitinophagaceae bacterium
TCGTAATGTTGTTACTCTTTTTATATTCACCAATTTTATCTGCAATCTTCATTCTCTGCCCGATGAGCATAAGCAATTCGTCGTCTATATGGATTATTTGTTCCCTTAATTTTGCTAACGCAATCAGGAATTCCTTTTCATCTGTATTTTCAGAACGCCAGATCAGCTCGCCAAGCATTTCTAATAAACGCTCCGGGGTTACCTGTTGTTTGGCATCGCTCCAGGCATTATCGGGATCAATATGGCTCTCAATCATCAGGCCAGTAAAATCAAGATCAATACTTTTTTGAGCAACATTTTGAAGCATGGTTCTGNNCCTGCGTCTCATCTCAATCGGCAGGTGCCACATTGGGGCATTTCGAAATTCTGTATTACCATAATTTGAAAATCCACGGTGAATCATTCCAATTTGTTTTACTCCCACTTTTTGAAGGCGCTCAATGCCGCCACACCATAATTCAAGGTCGGGGTTGATCGGATTTTTTATAAGCACAGGAATATTTACCCCGCGGAGTGCATCACATACTTCCTGAACACTAAAAGGATTTACCGTTGTTCTTGCCCCAATCCACAGCATATCCACATCAAAATGTAACGCGTCTTCAACATGTTTTCCGGTTGCCACTTCAACGGTGATTGGCAGTCCGGTTATTTTTTTTGCCTGTGCCATCCAGGGCAGTCCCTTCATTCCAATGCCTTCAAACATACCCGGTTTGGTTCTTGGCTTCCAGATGCCGGCTCTCAATATATCCACCTTGCCGGTCTTGGCAAGGCGGGTAGCCGTTTCTATGACCTGCTCTTCTGTTTCTGCGCTGCAAGGACCGCTGATAATTAATGGGCGCTTATTCCATTTTTCCTGCATTACTTCCTTCATGGTTGTTACTTGTGTTTGCATAGTAAAATTAATTTTAAAAATTCTGGTTTATGCTATTGATTATATTTTCATTGATGAATTTTGTTCCAATTCCTGGAAAAAATTTTGATCTGGTATTTCATTAAATCTTTTTTCTGCCGATCCTCGTTTTGGATATATTTCATTACCTCTCTAAATTTTATTACCTCACTAAAAATCGTACCACGATCTTCATTTTAAAATTCTTGATATTTTATTAGCATTTACCATCAATTCTGTCAGGTATTCATAATTTTCCTTTTCGAGGCAGCTTTTGAATTTTCTCAATTGAGAAATATGCTCATTTAAAACATCCAAAACATTCTCCCTGTTTTGCATAAAAATGGGAGCCCACATAGAAGGATTACTTTTTGCCAGGCGCACGGTGCTTTCAAATCCACCACCAGCTAGTTCAAAAATCGCATTCTCTTCTTTTTCTTTTTCTAAAACGGTATTGGCTAAAGCAAATGAAGTTATGTGAGAAATATGACTTACATAAGCAGCATGCGTATCGTGATTCTCTGCATTCATATAAATGATGTGCATACCTAANNAACGCTGTCATATCGCTTTTTTCTTTTTCGCATATCACACATGCCCTTCCCTCAAAAGCGCCTCTCACTGCTGATTCAGGACCGCTATATTCTGTACCCCACATGGGATGTGTTGCAACAAACCTGCTGCGCATCGGATGACCGGAAAGAGATTCGCATAATGCGTATTTAGTAGATCCGGCATCTGCAACAATTTGATTTTTGCTAACGAGGTCCATTATTTGCCCCATCATGGGAATTGTAACGTCTACGGGAATGGCAACATAAATAAAATCACTTTGCTTGACAGCGCGTTCAAGAGGCATAGCCTCATCAATTATTCCGAGTTCTGCTGCCTTATCGAGGCTTGCTTTTGTTCTGCTGACGCCAATAATCTTTTTTGCAAGGCCTTTATCTTTCAGAGCCAAAGCAAGTGAGCCGCTGATTAAGCCAACACCAACTATAGTAACATTCTCAAACATCCTGCATCAATTAAATTAAGTGATCAATTCTTTATTCTCTTTATAGCATCTTCTATCCTGGTTTCTGTGGTACATAAGCTCACCCTTACATAATCATTACCGGCACTGCCAAAAATACCTCCCGGAGTAATAAATACATTCGCATCTTTTAACACTGCATCACTCAGTTCGTAACCCGATTGATAATTTCCCGGAACGGAAGCCCAAACAAACATTCCTGCCTGGTCTTTATTATAGCTGCATCCCAATAATTTCAATAAGTCAAAAACTTTTAGTCTTCGTTTTTCGTAAACGATATTTAAACCATCAAACCAATCTCTGTCCAATTCGAGTGCTTTTGCCGCAGCGAGCTGCACAGGCAGAAACATTCCACTATCCATATTACTCTTAAAGCGCAGAATTTCATCAATTCTCTCTTTAGCTCCACATAGCATCCCAACTCTCCATCCTGCCATATTATGGCTTTTGCTAAATGAATTTAATTCTATTGCCACCTTCTTTGCCCCTTCTATACTTAACAAACTTGCAGGCTCTTTATTCAAAATAAAACTATATGGATTATCGTGAACAATCAAAATATTGTATTTTCTCGCGAACCCGACCAATTTCTTGAACATATCCATATCAGGCAGCTGACCCGTAGGCATGTGAGGATAATTAATGAACATCAATTTCACTTTATTCAAATCTGTTTTTTCCAATTGCTCAAGATCTGGAAACCAGTTTTTTTCTTCCGCCAACAGATATTCAACGACGGTGGCGCCTGCAATGGTAGCTGCGCTGCGGTATGTTGGGTACCCGGGGTTTGGTATTAAAACACGATCTCCCTTACCAAGGTAGGTCATACATATATGCATGATGCCTTCTTTACTTCCAATAAGCGGTAATATTTCTGTGTCGGGGTTTAATTCAACCTCATACCATTTTTTATACCATCCTGAAATAGCGTTTCTTAAAACAGGGCTTCCTTTATAATTCTGGTATGCATGTGTGTTAGGTTTTGCAGCTTCCTCGCTCAGCGTTTTTATCACGTCAGGGTGAGGGGGTAAATCCGGGCTTCCTATTCCCAGGTTAATTACCGCCTTCCCTGCCTTATTCATGTTGTCAATTTCCCTCAGTTTCTGAGAAAAATAATATTCCCCAACACCTTCTAATCTTGTGGATACCTGCATCATTTTCCTTTTTTATATATGCCGTAAACTTTTAGCGCCTCTGTTATGGGCTTTATATCTTTTATTACATCATTAAATTGGTTGATACCCGTAAACTCAAGATCGGCATGAAAAGAATATTTCCAGTCGCTGCCGGGTATCGGGAAGGATTGGAGTTTACTCAGGTTAATATTGTTTTCAGCTATTTTAGTAAGCACCTTTGCCAGGCTTCCCTTTGAGTTATCCGTATGAAAATTAATAGACGCCTTATCGGCATCTTCGATTTCCTTAGCAGTTTCAGGAAGTTCCAAAACCAGGAACCGGGTATAATTATTTTTCAACGTATGGATANNTTGCAGTAATAATATTCAGTTGGTATAACTCTGCTGCCAGTTTACTCGCAATTGCAGCTATATGTCTGCTTCTATGCTGGTGAATATGTTTAGCACTCAGGGCCGTATCTTCTGTCTCAATTAATTTCCAGTTATATTTTTCAAGGTATTCCATGCATTGAAGGAGCGCCATCGGGTGAGAATGGACCTCCCTGATATCATCCAGGGTTACACTCNNCTACTTCCCGGAAAGTGGAGCAACAGATAATTTCAACGTCATTGCCAAAAAACTGCCTCGCAGCTACCTGGTGGAAACTACCTTCAAATCCCTGGATGGATATTTTCTTGATCATAATAAAACAAAAATCCCGGCGGAAGGCCGGGATTTTTTTATGTTATCTTTTAATTTCAGTTTTAACAAAAGCATCCCGGACTNNTAAAAAAAGGTGTATGCTTTTAAGTTGTTCATTTTTTGATTTATCAAAAGTAAGCATGTGAAATGAATTTACCAACCCAATTTTTTTCTTAGCTGGAAACCCTGTAAACTAGGTTAAAAACCGTGGATAATACACTGGCTTTCAATTTAATATTCAAGGATGAAAAAACCGCTTCCTTGCAGAAACGGCTTTTAGATTGCCTGCCAAATAAAAAATTTATGGCATTATGATCATACCGGAATACTNNGTTGCTCATCTTGTGAGTTGTATCCATCTTTGTGGTATCAACTGTAGCAGGAGCAGCCATCTTTGATGTATCAGCTGACATGGTTGAGGTAGAATCTTTAGCAGCTTCAGAGCTTGAAGAACCACCACCGCAAGAAGCAAGAAATGCACAAACTGTAAGAGCAATAAGGACTTTTTTCATTTTAATTAATTTAAATTTTAAGGAATGATTTCTGGTTTATACCTTAATTTCAAAAAGGTAACCCTGAGTAATAAACTTTTTTCAGTTTATTTTTTGGGTTACTTTTCCAAATTAAAAGTATTA
>PKYU01000338.1 GCA_003132765.1 Chitinophagaceae bacterium
TTGTTTTGCCAGATCTCGCAAATAATAATCGCAGATAATCATAAATTTCCGTCATACTACCTACTGTGGAGCGTGGTGTGCGTGTTACCACTTTTTGCTCAATAGCAATTGCAGGACACAAACCTTTAATATAATCTACATCAGGCTTATTCATACGTGCCATAAACTGCCTTGCATAAGCGCTCAGGCTTTCCGCATACCTTCTTTGTCCTTCTGCAAATAGCGTGTCGATCGTTAAAGAAGACTTACCGGAGCCGGAAACTCCTGTGACCACGNNCATTGTGTACCCTTGCTCCTTTAATAAAAATATTATTCTGAGGAGTACGAATCCTTGTAGATTTATTGTTAATCGTAGTTTTACTAATGTGCATTTTACGGTATGCAAAAATAAGGATTCGTAGTATTACGAGTCTATTCAGAGTACTAACACTCTAATTTTAATTTTCCCTGAAAAATTTTAGCAAAATATTTGGAAGTATTCTTTTCTGTTATAATTTAGGCCTTCCAATTATCCTGAAAGAATGAAGAGCCTTCTGCCTTCCGCAATAGATTCCCACATTATTTTCCTTTTAATTGGTTGAGACTTACACTTTATCCTAAACCAAAAATCTTAACAGATTATGAAATCCATGTCCAGTTTATCCGACCAACAATTAATCCATCTCTATCTTGATGGCGACGTCGAATCCTTAACTACCCTTGTACTGCGTTACAAAGACAAAATTTACACATCCATTTACCTGCTGGTAAAAGACAAATATCTTGCCGAAGATATTTTTCAGGATGCTTTTATCAGAGTAATTGATACCATCAAAGGTGGTCGTTACACAGATGAAGGAAAATTTTTACCATGGGTTATGCGTATTGCCCATAACTTATGTGTTGACCATTTCAGAAAAGTTAAGCGCAGCCCTTCTATCAAAACCAGTGATGACAGAGACATTTTTGAAGTCATCAATTTTGCTGAAGCGGGAGCTGATGAAAAAATGATGCAAATGCAAAGTCACGAGAGAGTTAGGAAGTTACTTGAAATGCTTCCTGATGATCAGCGGGAAGTAATTGTAATGCGTCATTACGCCGATTTAAGTTTTAAAGAGATTGCCAAATTAACCAACTGCAGCATTAATACTGCTCTTGGCCGGATGCGTTATGGGCTTATTAACTTAAGAAAGATGATGGTTGAAAAGCAAATTGCTTTATAAATTATTTTCAACCTCTTATTTAACCTCACTAAATCCCCTTCCGAAATTGAAGGGGATTTTTAATTTCCATCATCTAGGCTCTGGGATTTTTTGCGTTATCCTGGAATTATCATCTGAAAGTAAAATTTTACTTTTCTTTTAAACCTTTGGATTTTCCTAGCGTCTCTTCCTGAAGAAATAAAAAATTTATATATGAAAAAATATGTTATTGCATTATCGATATGCTTTTTAGGAATTTCGTCTTTAACTGAAGCACAGGTTGGTGTATTTATAGGGCCAGGGTTTGGATATGGACCAATGTATGGAGGTCGGTACAGGCCATACCTCAGAAGACATCAGAGTGAGAATCTTCCCCCCTTTAAACCAACCTTAAACGTCTCATTTGGGTATGGATTTCCAAACCTGGATAAAAATGAACTTCCAAGCTTCACAAATCTTTACGTAGGAACAACATCCTCTCAACTCGGGCCAATTACCGGTTCGGTTGATTATAGGTTTTCTCGTAATATGAGCTTAGGCGTAATCGTAACGCATGGGACCATAAGTGCTCCATATTATAATTATAATAATACATCCAGCCCCTCGTTAACAGGATCTTTAAACAACTGGAGTGTAATGCTTGATTTCATCCACTACATACCTGCATCTGATAAGGTAACTCCTTATATCAGAACTGCAATAGGGATAAATAGCTGGCAACAAAGCTATACCGATGGGCAGGGAACTAAAGTTAATCTGGATGGAAGTCCATCAGAATTGGCATACCAAATTGGTTTAGGAGCTAATTTTTATTTGAATAAAAACACCGGTTTGTTTTTAGAAGCGGGATATGGAAAATATATATTACAAGGAGGTCTGACATTTAAATTTTAGAAAGACAAAAAGATAATTCTCGCATAATTAATTTATCAGCTCATCAACAATATTTATTGATTTTACATTTAGGTTTTTTTGAATGAAATTAATATTTCAGGAGAATTGCTGACAATATTATGATACAATCTACATTTGCAAATACTTCAAAATGAAGTATAAGTTGATTAGAGTGTATTTTCTTTAAAGAACTTAAAATTGTGAAGTGAGTAAAACCCTCAATAAAGTAAGCGCGGCAGGGCTACTTATTGCTTTAGGAANNCACTCTATGTTTTAAATGCGATCATTAGAGATAAAGTTATATCCGAAGAACTTATTTTAGGAGGGTTGTCCTGTATTATCTGGACGCTAACCCTTCAAACTACTATTAAGTATGTTACACTTACCTTAAAAGCGGATAACAAAGGTGAAGGAGGTATTTTCTCCCTTTATGCATTGGTTCGCCGGCAGAAGAAATGGCTTGTATTTCCTGCAATGATTGGTGGTGCATCCTTGTTGGCAGACGGAATGATTACGCCTCCCATTTCAGTAACATCAGCTATTGAAGGGTTAAAACAAATTCAGTACTTCAGCGATATCGGCGATAATAATGTCGTATATATAGTACTGGCCATTTTGGTGGGACTATTTTTTGCACAGCAATTCGGAACTGCCTCAATTGGAAAAATGTTTGGGCCTATCATGTTTACCTGGTTCTTAATGCTTGCTGTATTAGGTTCGGCTCATCTCTTTGATCCTCTCTATATTTTTAAGGCATTTAATCCATACTTTGCTATAAAATTATTGGTAAGGTATCCTGGTGGCTTCTGGCTACTGGGCGCTGTATTCTTGTGTACTACAGGTGCCGAAGCCTTGTATAGTGACCTGGGTCATTGCGGGAGGGATAACATAAGAACCTCCTGGATTTATGTGAAAGCCGCTTTAATACTTAATTATTTGGGTCAGGGAGCTTGGCTTCTGCATAATCATTCCGGAAAAATCTTTTCAAAACAAACAATTGACAGCGGTTTCAATCCATTTTATGGTATAATGCCTGAGAGTTTTAAGATCATTGGAATTGTTGTCGCCACTGTTGCTGCCGTCATTGCCAGCCAGGCGCTAATCAGCGGCTCTTTTACGCTTATTAGTGAAAGCATGAGGCTAAATCTTTGGCCTAAGATGAAAATAAACTACCCTACTGAAGAAAGAGGGCAGCTATTTATTCCCGGAATCAATACATTGTTATTTTTAGGATGTTCAGGTATTACCATTTATTTCAGAACATCATCTAATATGGAAGCTGCCTATGGCCTGGCAATTACTTTATGTATGCTGGCTACCTCAATACTATTTGCAAATTTTCTTATTTCGCGAAGGACATCCGGCTTTCTTATCTACCTATACCTGGTAGTATATCTCACCATTGAGCTTAGCTTTTTATTTGCTAACCTGGATAAATTTCCTCATGGTGGATTTGTTACCCTAATTGTTGGCGGTGCTCTTTTTTCAATCATGTATGTGTGGTATAGGGCAAGGAAAATTAAAAACCGGTATGTGGAATTTGTAAGACTGGAACAATACCTGCCAACCATTCAGGAACTTAGTAATGACATGACTATTCCCAAATATGCTACTCATTTGGTATACCTTACAAGCGCCAATAATCCGAAAGAAATAGAACATAAAATCATTCATTCGATACTTAGCAGAAAACCCAAACGTGCAGATATTTATTGGTTTGTTCATGTGGATACTCAGGATGATCCCTACACAAGCGACTACACAGTAGAAACTATTATTCCGAATGAAATTATCAGGGTTGAATTCCGCCTTGGATTTCGTATGGAGCCAAGAATCAATTTGATGTTCAGAAAGGTAGTTGAGGACTTGGTTGCCAACAAAGGAGTAAATATTACCAGTCGTTATGAAAGCCTGCAAAGAAATAATGTCGTTGGTGATTTTCAGTTTATTGTAATGGAAAAATTCCTTTCTCAAGACAATGATTTACCATTCATTGAAAAAATAATAATGAAATTATATTTTTGGCTTAAAAGTATCAGCCTTAATGAAGAGAGGGGTTTTGGACTTGAACAAAGTAATGTAATTGTTGAAAAATTTCCTTTGATTGTTGCGCCAGTTAGTAAGTTAAAACTAGTCAGGGTATTCAATGACGAAAAATAATATTTACTTGTTGACTGAGGATCTAATCTGTAAATAGCCTGTAGCTTTAATTCTGTACCAGATTGTATTTATTCTACATTCTTTAATACAACCTTCATATTTATACAATTGTCAACAATCTTTATTTATATCATTTCAGGTTATGCCCTTATTCTTTTTCTCATCTACATAATCCAGGAAAAATTAATTTTTAAGCCTGAAAAATTAAAACAGGATTTTTTATATAAATACGATGTCCCCTTCAAAGAATTATTTTTCGAGGTAGAAAAAGGGGTTAGAATTAATGGCTTACACTTCCATATAAAAGATCCTAACGGTCTTATATTGTATTTGCATGGAAATACGAGGAGTATCAAGGGCTGGGCAAAATATGCCAAAGATTTTTTGAGATATCACTATGATGTGGTACTGGTTGACTATCGGGGATTTGGGAAAAGCACTGGAAAAAGAGGTGAAAAGGCAATGAAAAATGATTTACAGTTCGTATATGATTCGCTTGCTCTCCAATATCATGAAAATCAGATTATAATTTATGGAAGAAGCCTTGGAAGCGGGTTTGCAACAAAACTGGCAAGTGATAATTCACCGCGATATCTGATTTTGGACGCTCCTTTTTACAGTTTCAGAAAGGCAGTACAGCGCTTTCTTCCTGTTTTACCAATGAAATATGTATTACGCTACCATTGGCAAACTAATAAATGGATCATGATGGTTCATTGCCATAC
>PKYU01000129.1 GCA_003132765.1 Chitinophagaceae bacterium
CTTATGTTGGTGGTCCGGGCGAGGTTTCTTATTGGCTTGAATACAAAGAAATGTTTGATCATTACGGAATAATTTTTCCGGTTCTGATGCCAAGAAATTTTGTGATGGTAATTGATGCTACGGTTTCAGAAAAACTGACCAAGTTTGGACTTGCTTCAGAAGATATTTTTTTGCCGATAAATGAATTGACCNNATGAAAATATTTCACTGGATTCTGAGAAAGAAAATCTTGCAAAACTTTATAAAGATATTTCCGAAAAAGCATCCAAAACTGACACAACGCTTGTTTCTTCTGTTGATGCTGATCTGCAAAAACATTTAAAAGAAATTGATAATCTTGAAAAGAAAATGCTTCGTGCTTTTAAACAACGAAACGAAACTACCGTTACTCAGATTGAGAAAATTAAAAGCAAATTAATTCCTAATGGAACTCTTCAAGAGCGTTACGATAATTTCATTTCTTTTTATCTTAAGCACGGAAAAAGTTTCATAGATGAGCTAAAGCAAACGCTGGATCCTTTCGATCTCAGGTTCACTATTCTTTCGGAAAAGGATTAATCAGATTTCTTACATTTGGACATGGAAGATTCTTTTTATAAGACTTATTATAATTCGCCATGCGGACTGATCGAGTTATCTGCTAGCGATACTGGAATCACTTCCCTTTATTTTGTTAAGAAAAAGTCATCTCGATCTGATAAGAGAAAACATTTCACCGATTGTATGTTGCAGCTTGATGAGTATTTTAATAAGAAAAGAAAAACGTTTTCTCTTCCTCTTGATCTGCAGGGAACGGATTTTCAGAAAAGAGTTTGGAATGAACTGCTGAACATTCCTTTTGGTAAAACGATTTCTTATATGCAACTTGCAATAAATCTCGGAGATAAAAAATGTATTCGTGCAGCAGGAACTGCAAATGGCAGGAATCCTGTTTCGATCATTGTACCCTGTCATCGTGTAATTGGTTCGAATGGAGACTTAGTTGGGTATGGTGGAGGATTGGATAAAAAGAAATGGTTGTTGGAATTGGAAGGAGTACTAATTCAAAAAGAATTATTCGTATGAAAGAAAAAGATCTCGCAAATAAAATTGTCGACAAAATGTTCGTGGATGATGAGTTCAGCCGATGGTTGGGCATTGAACGTATGCTGATCGAAGCCGGACATTGTATTCTGCGAATGAAGATCAGAAAAGAAATGCTCAACGGTTTTGGAAGCACGCATGGAGGAATTACTTTTTCTTTTGCCGATAGCGCGCTGGCATTTGCTTCCAATGCGCACGGACGATTGAGCGTTGCGCTGGATTGCAATATTTCATTTCCGGTTGCGGTCAGAGAAGNNCAAAGGAACTTGCTTTAACAAAAAAAACAGGTACTTATTTAATTGAAGTGAAAAATCAGAAACTCCAAAACGTAGCCTTTTTCAAAGGAACAGTTTATATCACCAATAAGGAATGGTTTCCAGAAAATAAATAATTATGAAAACAGCTTATATAATAGACGGAGTTCGCACTCCCATTGGAAATTTTGGCGGAACACTTTCTGTCGTAAGAACAGATGATCTTGCTGCCATCGTTCTGAAAGAACTAATGAAAAGAAATTCATCGGTCGATCCGAAAGAAATTGGAGATGTAATACTCGGCTGCGCAAATCAGGCAGGAGAAGACAACCGCAACGTAGCACGCATGGCTTTGCTGCTTGCAGGTTTGCCCTATTCTATTCCAGGAGAAACGGTGAATCGTTTATGCGCTTCCGGATTATCTGCAAGTATTTGTGCGGCTCGAGCAATTATGGTGGGCGATGCCGACCTGATGATCGCAGGCGGAGTGGAGAACATGACGCGCGGTCCTTGGGTGATCTCGAAAACTTCTACGCCTTTCGGCAGAGATGCGCAGATGTTCGATTCATGTTCTGGGTGGAGATTCATTAATCCGAAGATGAAAGAACTATATGGCGTGGATGGAATGGGTGATACAGCTGAGAACCTACGTGAGCGCGATAAAATTTCGAGAGAGCATCAGGATAAATTTTCGTTGTGGAGTCAGCAGAAAGCAACGACAGCTCAAAAGAAAGAAAGATTCAAAAAAGAAATCGTGGCGGTAGAAATTCCGCAGCGTAAGGGCGACCCGAAACTTTTTGAGAACGATGAATTCATCAAGCCGGATACTTCGATGGAAATTCTTTCAAAGCTGAAACCTTCTTTCCGAAAGGATGGAACGGTTACCGCAGGAAATGCTTCCGGATTGAACGATGGAGCTTGTGCAATTTTACTGGCTTCGGAAGATGCAATCAAAAAATATAATCTCAAACCCAAAGCGCGGATTGTTTCATCGNNGAAAAAATGTTGAAGGAATTAAATGTATAACCCATCGCACGGCTCGTGAGTTACGCTGCAGCCGGTGTTCCTCCGCGCATCATGGGAATCGGTCCGGTGGAAGCAAGCAACCGTGCGCTGAAAAAAGCAGGACTGAAATGGAATGACATGGACATCATCGAACTCAACGAAGCATTTGCAGCGCAGGCACTGGCTTGCACGCGCTCGTGGGGACTGGCGGACAACGACCCGAGAATAAATCCTAACGGTGGAGCCATTGCGCTCGGTCATCCTCTGGGAATGAGTGGTGCGCGGATTCTGAACTCGGCAGCGATTGAATTGCAAGAGCAAAGTAAAAAATATGCTCTTGTAACTTTGTGTATTGGAGTGGGGCAGGGGTTTGCGGCAGCGATTGAGAAATGTTAAAAATGAATCACAAATAGCAATGTGAACTTAATAATTAAGCGTGCTAAATTTTATTTGATATGGAAAAATATAATAGTCCCTTCCCTGGAAGGCAAATAACAGGCAATGACTTTAAGGAACTAGTTGACAATTTAAATTCTGTGATTAATGAAAGTAATTTAACTCAAGAGCAACTGAAAGCGATTAATGATAGAATTGAAAAGTTGAACATTGATACCGACAATAGGGTTAAAGAGTTTAATAACGAATTTCAGAAAGGACAAACGGTTTTGAAAGAAATAGACGCAAAGAATTTGAGTCTTTCTAATAAACTGGAAGGATTTTATGGCCGACAGATTGAACTATTTGGTGTTTTTATTGCAATATTCTCCTTTATAATAGCAGGAATACAAATAGCTGCAAAGGTAGAATCAAATTTTCTGGAAAAACTGGCAACGAGTGCTTCGATTTTTATTCCTGTTACTTTATGTATTGTAGTTTTACTTGTGATAGTGAAAAAAATAATTAAATGACAGGGATATGTCCTCCGCTGGTGTGCGTTTGAAACGCGTGCAAGTGGAGTAAAAAAACTATGATCTACTCATTTCAAGGATACAAACCTGTGATTTAAGAAGAAATAAAAAAAGTAAATTTGTATAACAAAAAAACAAACCATGACCGCAACCGCACTTAAAAAAGAACTCAGTACTTATCTGCCTTTGCTTTCTGCCAGGCAGCAAGCGTTAATATTAGATATGATAAAAAATATTCTGCATGTGGACAGCAAAGAAAAACGCATCAGCTTAGAACAATACAATGCAGAAATAGAATCTGCTTTAAAAGAAGTGAAGCAGGGAAAAAGTATTTCTCACGAAGATGTTCTAAAGCAAAGCAGAAAATGGCTAAAAAGAAAATAAGAATTGAATGGCACAAAGCAGCAACAAAGCATTTTGATGAATTGCTGGAGTATTTATATTATGAATCTGAACAAGCTGCATCTTTAGTCGGCAATGCTATTTTAGATGAGATTGAAAAATTTGCTGCATATCCAACCGCGCAATCTTTAGATCGTTTTAAGAAAAACAATGATGGTAATTTTCGTGCATGTATTGTTTATAGTTATAGAATTTCTTACTATGTTGATGAGAACACAATTTGCATTTTAAGAATACGCCACACCAGCAGAGAGCCGTTGGAACATTAAAATATTTTTCTCGTCATTGCTGGCGAATATAAAACTATGATCTACTCATTCCAAGGATATAAACCGGTCGTTCACAAAACATCTTTTGTGCATCCGCTTGCGAGCGTAACGGGCATGAAAAACCATTTTCGTATATTTGTACTATGAACAGATAACTATTCAAAACTATGCAAATATTACTCGACATAAAAGACAGCAAAGCAAATATTTTTCTGAAATTCCTCAGCGACCTTCCGTATGTTAAAGCCAAGCAGGTGGGAAAGAAAAAAGAAAAGTTCTTTAGAGAGTTGGCTGAAGCCATTGAAGAAGTAAAACTTCATAAACAAGGCAAACTAAAACTGAAATCGGCTGATGAGTTGCTGAATGAGCTATAAAATTTTCTCCTCGCACAAGTTTGACAAAGACCTCAAGCGTCTTTCAAAAAAATTCCCTTCTTTAAAAAAGGAATACGCTGAATTATTAGAACTGATAAAAGCAAATCCGCAGGAAGGAACTTCCATCGGTCATAACTGTTACAAAATTCGTCTTGCCATTGCATCAAAAGGAAAAGGAAAAAGTGGTGGCGCAAGAGTGATAACGTATGTATATGTAAAAGGGGAAACGGTTTACTTGCTCACCATCTATGATAAATCGGAACAAAGCGATATTACAGATAAAGAACTGCAAAGTTTACTTCAATTGATTTAACCTGGCAACGTGGAATAAGAAACTATGATCTACTCATTCCAAGGATATAAACCGGTCGTTCACAAAACATCTTTTGTGCATCCGCTTGCGAGCGAAGATTGAGCAACTAAAAGCCAATAGCAATTCCTAACTGTGCGGTGGTGGTGGCGTGACCAGCTTCGGCAAATAAACCAAAATGATTCTTGAGCATATACCGAATGCCAAGTGTTGCCTGATAATCAAAATTTAAAACAGAGGTTTTATGCGAAGTGGTGGAATTGGGATTGTTGTCGTTGTAATTATCTATCTCGTAAGAATATCCCAAACCTACACCGCCATAAATATCAAGTTTATCGCCGATGGGGAAATGTCCGTTAAGCCGCGCATAAAAACATAATATTTTACTGTTGATATTTACCTGATAGCGCAGCGCATTGCTGTTGTCGTATTTATAAGAAACGGAAGCAGCTGAATAATCAATATTAATTCCAATGCCGAAATACTTTTGCAAACCGTGTTCGTATTTTAAAACTCCGGTACCGTAATTCTTGAAATTATAATCTATAAAACTTTTGTACTGATCAAAACTGTTCTGAATGGTGGATGTTGCCGGAAATCCAAATCCAAGATCAATAATGTTCTTGCCGTCATCAAATGCCTGAGCGCGAAGATGGCTTGCAATAAGCACGTAAGAGAATAGTAAAAATATTTTTCTGAAATTTTTCATAGTATTTTTTTAATGATTAAAGGTAGTATATTTTAATTCTAATGCAACCCGATGTTATGGCTATTGAGATTCATAGTTCAGTTTTGTCAATTATTTATCTTTACATAAAAAGTTTTTAATGACAAATCAAAAATTTAATTCTCTGAAAGAATTTTATCCCCATTATCTTTCTGAACATAAAAACGCTGTAAGCCGAACCTTGCATTTCATTGGCACTGTGGCAGTTTTATTTTTTCTGATTCTAGGTATTTCAACAGAGCATTGGATTGTATTTGCGTGCATACCATTAGTGGGCTATGGTTTTGCTTGGATTGGTCACGCTGTTTTTGAAAAAAATAAACCGGCTACTTTCAAATATCCTTTTTACAGTCTTGCATCTGACTTTATAATGTTCTGGGAATTGCTTACAGGAAAAATTCCTTTTAAAGGAAATTAATCTTTCTTGAATTTCTCTGCAACTTGCAATTCTTTACTTCCGGCAGTGTAAGAATAAAATCCTTTTCCTGATTTAACGCCAAATTGTCCAGCAGTTACCATTTCAGCAAGTAGGGGACAAGGTGTGTATTTGGGATTTTTAAATCCATCAAAAAGAACTTGCTGAATGGAAAGGCAAACATCCAAACCAATAAAATCGGCCAATTGTAAAGGACCCATGGGATGCGCCATACCCAATTTCATAACGGTATCAATTTCTTCTACACCTGCAACGCCTTCATATAAACTATATATGGCTTCGTTTATCATTGGCATTAATATGCGATTGGCTATGAAGCCGGGGTAATCATTTACCACACAAGGGATTTTTTCCAATTTCTTACTGATCTCTATGATTTCCGTCGTAACATTTTTTGCGGTACGATAACCATTAATAACCTCCACCAGCTTCATCACCGGAACGGGGTTCATAAAATGCATACCAATTACTTGCTGAGGTCTTAGTGTTACTGATGCTATTTTTGTAATCGAAATGGAAGAAGTATTTGTTGCAAGAATGCAATTTGGTGGAGTAGCTTCATCAATTTGCTTAAATATCTTTAATTTCAAATCTATGTTTTCCGTAGCAGCCTCCACAACCAAATCGGCATCCTTAACACCATTCTGCAATGAAGTGAGTATGGTAATATTTTTTAAAGTCGCTTTCTTAATTTCCTCCGTAATTATATTTTTTGAAAGTTGCCTCTCCAGGTTTTTTGAGATCAGATTTAATGCGCTTTCAAGCTGGGCCCGCGAAATATCTATCAGATTCACTTTAAAACCATGCTGTGCAAATGCATGCGAAATCCCATTTCCCATAGCACCGGCCCCTATTACTGATATTAATTCAATCATAAAAATTCATTTTGATAATTGAAATGTAAATGTAGCCTAAAAAAAAAATTAGTATTGCGTGGCAGCGTTTATGGAATTATTTCGTCAAAATCAATTCCCAAATAAAAGTTAATGTCCTATAATCAATTTAAGTTATTAAACTTTTTGGAATCAATTTTATCTAATTTGAAAACTACTATATGAAAAAGCTATTCACAATTGCAGGCTTCTTTGTTTTTATCCTGATTTTTCTTACAGGTTGCGGGCCATCTTATGTCACCGTTGGTGTAAGGCCTCAAACACCGGTTTATGTGAGAACATCGGCCCCCGGACCGGGCTATATTTGGGTAGAAGGCGAGTGGACAAGTGGTAGCCACGGTTACGTTTACAAGACAGGTTATTGGACCCAGCCACGCAGAAAATATCACCAGTATATACCCGGCAACTGGAAGAAGGGGAAAAGAGGATGGTACTGGGTTTCCGGCCAGTGGCGTTAATTAATTTCGATAGTCATTATATTTATAATTGCCTTTGAAATATTCATTGGCATAAATATTGAATAATCAATAATAACCAAACCTATTACCCAATGAAAAAACTCGTAATATTTTTCTTGGTTTGCCTCTCGACAAATGCCTTCTCACAAGGCGGCAGGAATGACCCGAATAGTGATCATGAGAATTTCTTCAGGATCGGAGCCAAGGCAGGCGTTAATATCAATAAGATAAATGGTCAATCCTATAAATCAGGATTCAACTATAATTATTTGCTTGGTGTATTCATGCAATTTAATTTTTCAAAAAAGATTGGCCTTCAACCCGAGTTTAATTTTGTTCAATCTTCAGCTGAATTTACAAACGATGCTTCCACTGTCTATGATGATTTATTCCTTGATGGAAGCCAGAAGAAAGCAAAATTGGATTACCTGAAGATACCCGTTTTACTGAACATTAACATTGGTCCGAGCAAAAGGGTAAAATTACAATTGGGCCCTCAATATGGGAATCTTCTCAAACAAACTATAGATAGCCTGAAAAGTAATGGCAATATATTTAAGAATGCAGATTGGTCTGCTGTTGGCAGCCTATGGATTCAGATTCCATTTGTAAATCTTGGAGCCCGTTATGAAATTGGACTCAATAATTTGAATGATATAGATAATCAACAACGTTGGAAAAGCCAGGCTATAGCGATATTTGTAGGGTTCACACTCTAACTCTCTCACTATAAATCAGTTTTTATTATTAAGCCCGTTTAATTAACGGGTTTTTTTGTATATTCATTATGCCCAAAATTATTTTGAAATGCATCAAATACCTCTTGAAGATTTATTTCTCCTCGATATTGAAACAGTTTCAGCCGTGCCGGATTTCAATTTATTGACTGATGAATGGAGGGAATTGTGGACTGAGAAAATTTCCAAGAGCCTTCCACCGGATGTTACTGCCGAGGAATATTATCCAAAGCGAGCTGCAATTCTCGCAGAATTTGCGAAGGTGATTTGCATTAGTACCGGCTATTTCAAAAAAGAAAACAGTGATTGGCAATTGAAAATAAAATCCTTTTATTCAGAAAATGAGCGGGATGTCTTAGATGGATTTATTAAAACAATTCACCAACTCCAAACAAGAAATTCCAAATGGGTCTTTGGCGGACACAATATCAAGGAATTTGATTTTCCTTTCTTATGCAGAAGAATGATTGTAAATAATATTGTCATTCCCTCATTCATAAATTTTCAAAATATGAAACCCTGGGAAACGCCTATTCTTGATACGCTCCACCTTTGGCGTTTTGGGGATTATAAACATTATACTTCTCTAAAACTACTTGCAGCCACTCTTGACATTCCATCTCCCAAAGATGATATTGATGGAAGCAAGGTGGGTGAAGTATACTGGGTGGAAAAAGACCTCAATCGTATTGTGGCTTACTGCGAAAAAGATGTCGTAACGGTTGCCAATGTAATTCTCAGATTTAGAAATATGCCTCTTCTAAATAATAAACAAATTACTATTGTTAACCTATAACTGAAATATTCTTAAAGGAAATTCTAATAGGAATCTTAATGCCTTTTCTTGAATTAAGATTCTGCATATGCACTGACCGGCTCACAGGTACAAACTAAATTTCTATCGCCATATGTATTATTAACTCTGCTTACACTTGGCCAAAATTTATTTTGTTTTAATCCTTCCATGGGATAAGCAGCTTTACTGCGTGTATAGGGATGTTTCCATTCATCTGCAGTAATAACTGCTAAAGTGTGCGGGGCATTTTTTAAAACATTATCCTTTTTATCTGCCTGGCTGTCTTCAATTTCTTTTATTTCTTTATAAATACCAATCAGGGCTTCACAAAACCGGTCAAGTTCAGGTTTGCTTTCACTTTCAGTGGGTTCGATCATAATAGTCCCTGCTACAGGGAAGCTTAAAGTCGGGGCATGGAAGCCATAGTCCATCAATCTTTTGGCAACATCTTCTGCTTCAATTTCAACTGTATTTTTAAATGGGCGCAGGTCAACAATAAATTCATGGGCGCAGGTTCCTCCTTTTCCGGCGTAAAGAATTTTAAAATAATTTTTCAACCTTTCCTTCATGTAGTTCGCATTCAGAATTGCATATTCTGAAGCCTTGCGAATACCTGAGTTCCCTAATAATTTAATGTAGGCATAGCTAATAAGCAAGATGCTTGCAGAACCATATTTAGCTGCACTCACTGCCCCCTCACCTCCATTTCTGCCAGGTAAAAAAGGAGCGAGTTTTTCATTTACACAAATGGGCCCCATACCCGGACCACCGCCACCATGTGGAATGGCAAAAGTTTTATGAAGGTTCAAATGGCAAACATCTGCGCCAATAGTTCCGGGAGAAGTGAGTCCTACCTGCGCATTCATATTTGCTCCGTCCATGTATACGAGTCCGCCATTATCGTGTATCAATTTACAAATCTCTTCAGTGGTTTCTTCAAAAACTCCATGCGTTGAGGGATAAGTAACCATAAGGCCGGCAAGAACATCTTTGTATTTCATCGCCTGAATCTTCAGATCCTCCATATCAATATTTCCTTCTTCATCGCACCTGGTAACTACTACTTTAAAGCCGGCCATCACCGCCGATGCAGGGTTGGTCCCATGTGCGGAGATTGGAATCAATATCACTTCGCGTTTTGATTCATTTTTACTTTGATGGTATCCTCTTATTGAAAGTAAGCCTGCATATTCACCTTGTGCGCCGCTATTGGGCTGCAGGCTACATGCGGCAAATCCGGTAATAACGCATAGTAATCTTTCCAGCTCTTTAATAATATAATTATATCCTCCGGTCTGGTCTCCGGGAGCAAAGGGATGAATTTTGTTGAATTCCGGCCAGCTCACCGGAATTAATTCTGTCGCGGCGTTCAGTTTCATAGTGCACGAACCAAGGGCAATCATGGAATGGGTAAGTGACAGATCTTTATTCTCGAGCATTTTTAAATAGCGCATGATCTCCGTTTCACTATGATACCTGTTGAACACCGGATGAAGCATATATTCGGATGTCCTGGTAAGTGCAGAAGGAATATTATCGAGCGTGGCTTCATTATCAAAAGTGAATGAAGAAGTGTCGATATCTAATGATGAATTAAATACACTTAGAATTGAAAGCACATCATTCTTAGTGGTTGTTTCATCCAACGAAATTGAAACAAGGGCTTCCGAAGGAAAGTAGAAATTCATCCCGCTTTTTTCAGCAAGCTCCCGGATTTTGGAAGCATCTTTTACCCGCAGGGTAATGGTATCAAAATAACTCTTGTTTTTCAATTCAAAACCTGCTTCCTCCAATTCTGTGGCCAGTGTTTGTGTAAGCAATGCAATTCTTTTTGCAATATCCTTTAGCCCTTCGGGCCCATGATATACAGCATACATTGCAGACATATTGGCAAGCAATGCCTGGGCCGTACAAATATTGGAGGTCGCTTTTTCCCTTCGGATATGTTGCTCTCTTGTTTGCAAAGCCATGCGAAGACAACGATTACCTTTTGCGTCCACACTAACCCCTATAATTCTCCCGGGAATATTTCTCTTGAATTCATCTCGTGTTGCAAAAAAAGCTGCGTGCGGACCACCAAAGCCTATTGGTACGCCTAATCTCTGCGATGATCCAATTGCAACATCTGCACCAAGTTCGCCGGGAGGTGTCAATAAGGTTAGCGCCAGAAGATCTGTTGCCATGATTACCTGCGCATTTACCTTGTGCACTTTTTCAATGAAATTCCTGAAATTTTCAATTTTGCCTTCACTATCCGGATATTGAATGATAGCGNNAATCGAAACTTCCAACAATAATTTCAATTCCAATAGGTATAGCTCTCGTTTTAAGGACATTCCTGGATTGGCTGAAAATATTTTCGTCTACAAAAAACTTTGGAGCAATTATGTGATCATGGTCTTTATTTTTATGATTATACAGCATTGTCATCCCTTCAGCAGCTGCAGTTGCTTCATCAAGAAGACTTGCATTGGCGATAGGCAAAGCAGTTAAATCACTAACCATCGTCTGAAAATTCAGAAGCCCTTCCAGTCTTCCCTGGGCTATTTCAGCCTGGTATGGCGTGTATTGGGTGTACCATCCGGGGATTTCAAAGAGGTTTCTCAGAATTGGGCCGGGTACTATAGTATCATAATATCCCTGTCCAATATAATTTCTAAATATTTTATTCTTTTTGGCTACTTCTCTTAGCTCCTTTAGGTACTCAAATTCACTTATGGGATTCGGAATATTTAATTCGGCCTGCAATCTAATATTGGCTGGAATAGTTTTATCAATTAGTTCCTCCATTGAGGCGATCCCTATTTCCTTCAACATTTCTTTTGTTTCAGTTTCATTAGGGCCTATATGCCTTGATACAAATTCCGAAGATTGCTTTTCAAAAAGATTCATAATTCTTTATTTTCAAATGAAATGTTCATAAATTTTTACATCCTTGTAAAAATGAAGGCGCAAAGTTACATCGCAAAAGGGAGAATTCAGGTGATCCGGATTAGAACATAAGTTCATGTGTATATTTACAAAATGAAACATGATTTGTTGCATAATTGGGAAAGGAAATCAGCTGAAAATCAAAAAAAATATAAGAATTATTTGAAAAAGGCTGATAAAAATAAGGGGATTAAAGAATTGCCGGAATTGCATGAAGAAGCGTTTGAAAAAATTGATTGTCTTAAATGCACAAATTGCTGTAGGAATTTTTCCCCCCGTTTTAAAATACCCGACATTAAAAGGATTTCAAGACATTTAAAAATGAAAGAAGACAATTTCATCGAAAAATATTTGACTCTTGATGAAGAAGGCGATTATGTGGCGAAGAATATGCCTTGTCCTTTTCTTGGGGAGGATAATTATTGCAGCATTTATGAAGTCCGGCCATCGGATTGCCATCGGTTCCCCTATACCAATGAAGATGTATTTTTTAAAAGACCTGCTATTACGTTGAAAAACTCTACATTTTGTCCTATTGTGTATTTTGCATTGGAAAAATTGTCGTCCCCATGATAAAAGATTAACAGGATATAAAACAGCCTTTTATTACTTAATTTGTAAATTATAAATCGAAAATGAGTTTCATACATGATAGAAATTAGCAAAGCTGCCATTGCAGAACGTTTCATACGGTATGTACAGATTGACACCCAAAGTGATCCGCAAAGCAAGAGTTTCCCTTCAACAGAAAAACAAAAAAGATTAAGTCTTTTACTCGTGAATGAATTGAAGGAAATAGGAATAAAGAATGCTGAAATGGATGAATTTGGCTATGTATATGCCACTATTGCCTCCAATTCTGAAAAGAAAAATGTCCCTGTTATTTGTTTTTGCAGCCATGTGGATACAGCGCCTGATTGCAGCGGCACTAATGTTAAGCCAATTCTACATAAGAGTTATGATGGGAAAGATATTTCTCTGCCGGATGATACCACACAGGTCTTATCTTCGAAAGTCTATCCTTACTTACAACATTATCTTGGTGAAGACATTATTACTGCAAGTGGAAAAACATTGTTAGGCGCTGATGATAAGAGTGGAGTGGCAGCAATCATGCAGGCAGCAGATTTTATCATGAAAAATCCATCCATTAAACATGGTGAAATAAAAATTTTATTTACCCCGGATGAAGAGGTGGGCAAAGGAACTGCAAAGCTTGATATGAAAAAACTCGGGGCTGATTTTGGATACACTCTTGACGGAGGCGAATCCGGTAGCCTTGAAGATGAAACATTTAGTGCAGATGGAGCTACTATTATTATTCACGGAGTGATTGCTCACCCTGGTTATGCAAAAGGTAAGTTGGTAAATGCACTGAAAGTTGCCGCAGAAGTTCTGCATGCACTGCCTACCAATGAATGGGCCCCGGAAGTAACTGAGCAAAAGGAAGGTTTTGTTCACCCGGTTCGTTTGGAAGGAATTGCCGAAAAAGCAACTATTGAATTTATTGTAAGAGATTTTGATAACGAAAAATTAAAGAAGCATGGCGAAAGATTGAAG
Source organism: Chitinophagaceae bacterium (assembly GCA_003132765.1). Taxonomy (GTDB): domain Bacteria; phylum Bacteroidota; class Bacteroidia; order Chitinophagales; family Chitinophagaceae; genus Ginsengibacter. Next base: position 13,144 of record PKYU01000129.1, read on the forward strand.
CAAATCACCGGAAATGTTGTAAATAAATGGCCTGGCGCTTCCATGGAATTCACAATAACAGAACAATACAGGAACATGAAAGAAATTCTGGATAAGAATCCACAGATAGCAGCATTTGCTGCCGAGGCGATCAAACGCTCTGGCCTAACGGTTAAAACTGAAAGCATCCGTGGCGGAACCGATGGCAGCAGGCTGAGCTTTATGGGATTGCCTTGTCCAAATCTATTTACCGGAATGCAAGGCATTCATTCTAAACTGGAATGGATAGGGGTAAGAGATATGGCCAAAGCTGCTGAGACTATTGTACATCTTTCTATGATTTGGGAAGAGAAGAGTTTATAAAGAATTAGAATGATAGCTGCAAAAGAGAATCTACAAGCTATTAGTCAAGTTCTGATAAAAACATAGTCGTTTCCGTTATTCAAGTCTTTAAATAGTATTTATACGTTAACTCTGGCAATACAGTATATAATTGGACCACCAGGTAGTTAACAATTAAGTTAAAGTTTGAATTTCAATTTCTTTCACCTGACATTTATCAAATTACTTTTTACATTTGCTTCAAACCTAAATTCAATGGATTTATTTTTCCTGCAAATTGACTCCAGCGCAATTGCCCATACTGCTCCTAAAACACAAAACTTATGGGAAGTATTAATAAGCGGCGGTGTCATCATGATTCCTCTTGGCGTTTTATTTGTTGCCGCGCTATATTTCTTCTTTGAAAGACTTATAGCAATAAACAAAGCTGCAAAAATTGATAATAATTTTATGCGCATTATACGCGATCACATTGTAAGTGGAAATGTGGCCGCAGCAAGGAGTTTTTCGAAAAATAACGAAAACCCGGTAGCCCGCATTATTGATAAGGGGATCCAAAGAATAGGGAAGCCTATTGATGCCATCGAAAAAAGCATGGAAAATGTAGGTGTGCTGGAACTTTATAAATTAGAAAAAAATCTATCCATAATTTCTATAGTTGCAAGAATTGCTCCATTGTTTGGTTTTTTAGGAACCATTATCGGTATGCTGGCATTATTCAAAGGAATAGCGGCAAGTACAGAGTATACCCCAAACACAATAGCAGATGGAATTTATATCAAGATGATTACATCAGCAACAGGATTAATTATAGGTATACTCGCATATATTGGTCATAGCTACCTTGCTGCGCAGATAAACAGGATCGAAAATAAAATGGAAATAGCCAGCGCAGAATTCGCCGATATTTTGCAGGAACCTACCGGCAGATAAATTAATTCTTTGTTTTGGCACCAATAAATGATTCTACAGTATGAGCATTAGAAGAAGATTCAAAAGCGATGATACGGAGCTGGACACAGGCCCTCTAAATGATATCCTGTTTATCCTGATGTTCTTCTTTTTGATTATATCTACCATGGCAAATCCTAATGTGATTAAAATGAATAATCCTCATGCGACAAGTGATACAAAAGCAAAACAAAGTGTAATTGTAAGTATTGATAAAAACCGGCATATTTTTTTAGGCCAACAAAAGATTGTTTTTGACTCACTTGAATCATTATTGAAAGGAAGGTTACGGGTTGGTGATAGCATAAAACCCGCGGTTGTAATAAATGCAGACTCATTAGTTAGCTGGGGAGATATTGTACGGGTAATGCAGGTGGCCAAAAAACTTGGCGCCACTACATCAGCATCCGTAAGAAATATGAAATAATAGACAAGAATAACGGAGTTATGGATTTCCTTTTTTGATAGCCCTTATTATTCTATCCTTTCCATAAATATCTTTTTTTGTTTCTGAATTAAGATTGTACCTGGTAAAAATTTCCTGAATTTCTTTTGAAAATGTTTCATGTATTTCGACGTATAACTTTCCGGAAGCATTGAGAAATGATTGACCAAATTCTGCAATTTTTTCATAGAAGATAAATGAATCGTGGTCCTGAACAAATAAAGCTATTTGTGGCTCAAAACCAGTTACATTTTTAGCCATTTTTCGTTTTTCACGTTCCGGGATATATGGGGGGTTACTGACTATTACATCAAAAACATCAAGATTATTCCACCTGCTTTCATCCAAAAAATCTAATGTTAAGAAATTAATTTTGGCTTGCAGGTTATCTGCATTTTTCCTGGCAACTGCTAAAGCTTGCTCACTCACATCAATAGCAGAAACGTCAGGATATTCCAAATCTTTTTTAATTGAAATGGCAATACATCCGCTACCCGTGCCAATATCCAATATCTTTAAATTATTAGGGGTTATATCGTTCACCAAATTTTGTAAATCACTGATCACCCATTCAACCAATTCCTCCGTCTCCGGCCTGGGAATCAGAACGTTTTCATTTACATAATATTTCCGCTTATAAAACCATGCTTCATTTAAAATATACTGGACGGGTTTAAACGTTAATAATTCGCGCAAATATTTTTCAAGCTGAAAGGAAATCTTTCTATCCATTTTATTTGCACCGTTTATTCTGCGCTCCCATCTCTTCTTGCCGGTTACATGCTCAAAAATTAAATCAGTAAGATTTTCTGATTCGCGATCATCATAAATTGCTCCCAATTTCTTTTTGAATTCTTTGTATTCTTGCTCTATTGTCATTAAAGCAAACTTAATTATTTTGTGAAGTAATAAACCTGATAGAAATTATCTTGATCTCCGATGAATTATATATGAGCAGATGCCTTCAACTTGCAAAGTCAGGCGCCGGGAACGTTGCGCCTAATCCAATGGTTGGGTCGGTTTTGGTCTATAAAGATAAAATTATAGGAGAAGGCTATCATCAGCAATACGGGGAAGCACATGCGGAAGGCAACTGCATCGCGGATGTATCCAGGGAAAATATTCCTTTCATTGAGAAAAGTACTTTATATGTTTCCCTTGAGCCTTGTTCACATTTTGGGAAAACTCCTCCTTGTACTGATCTGATCATTAAGAACAAAATTAAGAAGGTGGTGATTGGTTGTAAAGATGTTTATAAGGAAGTTGCCGGAAATGGAATTGAAAAGCTTCAAAACGCAGGTGTGGAGGTTATTACAGGAATTTTGGAAAATGAAAGTATTTCATTAAATAAACGCTTTTTCACTTTTCACCAAAAATTCAGGCCATTCATTATTTTAAAATGGGCACAGTCTTCTAACATCAAGGTAGGTTCCAACAATAGTCCGAGAATATTGATCAGCAATGAATATTCAAACCGTCTTGTTCATAAGTGGAGAAGCGAGGAAGCAGGTATTTTGGTCGGCACAAACACAATTATTCAGGACAATCCTTCATTAACCACCAGGCTTTGGCCCGGGAAAAACCCGGTAAGAATTATTATTGATAAGGACATGAAATTGTCTCAATCCGCAAAAATTTTTAACCATGAAGCTAAAACCATAATTTATAATTTGGTAAGAAATTCAAATGAAGAAAATGTAAATTATATCAAAATTGAACAGGAAGATTTTTTAGAAGGCTTACTTCAATCCTTATTTGAATTGAACATCTTAAGCATTTTGATCGAAGGAGGCGCCAAAACCCTGGAAAGCTTTATTGAGAGAGGCCTCTGNNATTGAAAACGGAATCAATGCCCCTGAAATGAAAGATTTTAATTTACAAAACCAGGAAAGATATTCAGGCGACGGTATCTGCTACTATACGAGGAATAATGAAGTTTGTTAAGAACTCATTTCGAGTATCTCTGTCACTTCTGTTTCGGGTAATTTGGCATTCCTCATGGCAATACCCCGTATAGCATTATCGCTAAATTCCACAAAAGCTCTTTTAGAAATATCATCATCGCCCATCATCGCAGGAATACCTAAATCGCCTCCTTCACGAATTGACTGAACCAACGGTATTTCACCAAGAAAAGGAATATCAAACTCCTGAGCAAGTTTTTGACCGCCTTCCTTTCCAAAAATGTAATATCTGTTAGCTGGATGTTCTTTAGGTGTGAAATAACTCATATTCTCCACCAGGCCAATTACCGGCACTTTTAAGCCCCCCTGGCTGAACATAGCGATACCTTTTTTGGCATCAGCCAATGCTACCAATTGTGGAGTGGTTACCACTATTACTCCCGTTACAGGAACGGTTTGAACGATAGTAAGGTGAATATCACCCGTACCAGGGGGCATATCAATTATGAGATAATCCAGTTCCCCCCAATCCACATCGGTCACAAATTGCCTGATGGCGCTGCTTACCATTGGCCCCCTCCAGACAACAGCCTGCTTTTCATCCACAAGCAAGCCTATACTCATCAGTTTAATTCCGTAACGTTCGAGGGGTACAATCAATCCTTTTCCATCTACATCCCTCATTACCGGCCTTTCTCCCCGCAAACCAAACATTATGTGGATGCTTGGACCATAAATATCTGCATCCATAAGCCCCACTTTAGCGCCACCTTCGGATATGGCTAGGGCAAGATTAGATGCGACGGTACTTTTTCCAACCCCTCCCTTGCCGCTAACTANNCCTTTCAAAATGTCTTTTTTATCAGTTCTCAAAGTGGTGGTACTGCTTGAAAAATTAACAGTTATATCTGCGTCCTTATCAATTTGTTTTATTGCCTTAATGCAGTCATTTTTGATCTTATCTTTTAAAGGGCATGCCGGCGTGGTAAGTTCCACTGTAAAGGAAATTGCATGTCCATTAACGGATATATTCTTAACCATATTCAGGGTAACGAGGTCATTTCTTAAATCAGGTTCCTGAACCGAACTTAAGGCTTCCAGCAGAACTTTTTCAGTCATCGTTCAATTTTTTGTTAAAAAGGATTTACAGGCACAAATTTAAACATTGATAACTTTACTTTGTTTTTAAATATAGCCATACTATGCTTAAATTCGTTCTTTATATTTAGCTGCATGAAGAAAATTATACTATATAGTTTAATCCTTACACTCCTTGCTCCCGTTGCGGCGAAAGCTCAATTTGAAACTGATAAAGATTCTGTTGTCCAGCTATATGGTGTTGTTATGTCTGCCGACAGCCTGAAAGCATTGCCCTCAGTAAGTATTATGGTAAAGGGCCGCAACCAGGGTACAATTTCCAGTGAAGAGGGGGTATTTTCAATTGTCGTATTAAAAGGAGACCAGATAGAATTCACGAGTGTAGGATACAAGCCAAAATTGGTAACAATTCCAAAAACACTGGATGGTAATCAGCAAAGCATGATCCAACTGATGGTTGAAGATACTGTTTACCTGCCGGCAACCATTATTAGAAAACGGCCAACAAGGGAAGAGTTTGAAAGAGATTTCGTCACTACAAAAGTACCCGATGACCAGCAGGAGATAGCCAGGCAAAATTTATCAGAAAGGAATCTGCATGCCCTGATGGCCGCATATCCGATGGATGGTCGTGAGGCAACAAATTATTACCTCAAGCAAAATGCCCAAAAATACTATTCAGCAGGCCAGATTCCACCGCAAAATATCTTTAATCCGCTCGCCTGGGCGGAATTCATAAAAGCATGGAAGCGAGGGGATTTTAAGAATCAAAATAATTAAACCCCCAAAGTAATTATTAGAAATTCAAAATGCCCTTGCGGGCACCTTGAACTCCGATTACTAAACCACTCCAGTTGATTTATTATTGTTGTTTATTTATTTTATTCCTGAATAATAAAAGGTGAATTAGGAATTATTTTAATCATAAATTACTTCTTCCTTGTCAGCCTTACATAAATCCGTATTGCAAATCTTCTTTACTATGGAGAATCCGGATACCGTTAAAACACCATTTTTTTAAAGGTTTTTCCAACGTGCCAATTTTGTGATCAGGATGTTTTCTTGATAAATGGATATCCTAACAATCGAAATTTAAAAATTATAAAGACCCTGAAACTTTTAAATTCTAAATAAACTGAATTAATATTAACTCACGCATTAAGCAGGCCTCAGAGAAATATTAGAATAAACGAAAAAAGNNCCTTCCTAAATCAATCTTCCACTTTTACTTTACCTTTTTGCTTCGCAATTACTTCTTCTGCAATGTTATTTGGTGCAGGAGCATAATGGCTAAATTCCATGGTAGAGGTAGCCCTTCCGCTTGATAGTGAGCGTAATTGCGTAACATATCCAAACATTTCACTCAAAGGTACTTTCGCTTTAATAACCTGGACACCATGTTTACTATCCATTCCTTCCAGCATTCCACGGCGCCTGTTGAGATCACCGGTAACATCACCCATGTATTGATCTGGAGTTAACACTTCAATTTTCATGATTGGTTCCAATAAAACAGGTTTCGCTTTACGGCCGGATTCACGATAAGCTTGCTTTGCGCAAAGCTCAAATGACATAGCATCAGAATCCACCTGGTGAAATGNNAAGGAGCCATCAAAAACCCTCACTTTCATACTTTCCATCGGGTATCCGGCTAATACTCCTGTTGTCATTGCAGTATCAAACCCTTTTTGTATAGCTGGTACAAATTCTTTTGGAATAGAACCTCCAAAAAGACCATTAACAAATTGGAAATTACCTTTTCCTTCCTTTAAAAATTCTTCGTCAGCAGGACCAATTTCAAATACAATATCAGCAAATTTCCCGCGACCGCCTGTTTGTTTTTTAAGAACCTCCCGATGCTCGATCGTTTGCTTGAATGCTTCTTTGTAAGCCACTTGCGGCGCTCCCTGGTTGATTTCAACCTTAAACTCACGCTTCATTCTATCAACAATAATTTCCAGATGTAATTCCCCCATTCCACTTAGAATAGTTTGCCCGGTTTCTTCATCAGTCTTCACTTTCAATGTAGGANNGCTTATCCACGTCTGCCTGGGTCTTTGGTTCAACTGCTACAGAAATTACAGGCTCAGGGAAGGTCATTGCTTCCAAGACTATTGGATGATTTTCATTGCACAATGTATCCCCTGTTTTAATATCCTTAAACCCAACTGCTGCCCCGATATCGCCTGCCTCAATAAAATCAACCGGGTTTTGTTTATTCGCATGCATTTGCATGATCCTTGAAATTCTTTCGTTCTTTCCTGTCCTCGTATTCAAAACATAAGAGCCGGAATCGAGATGTCCCGAATATGCCCGGAAAAATGCAAGGCGGCCCACAAACGGATCTGTCATTATTTTAAAAGCCAACGCTGAAAACGGCTCTTTCGGATCTGGCTTACGTACAACTTCTTCACCGGTATCAGGATTGATTCCTTTAATCGCTTCAATATCCATAGGTCCGGGCAGGTACCTGACAATAGCATCCAAAGCGGTTTGAACTCCCTTATTTTTAAAGGAAGAACCGCACATCATTGGAATGATTGAAATTTCTATAGTTGCTTTCCGTATAGCCTCATGTATTTCCTCTTCGGTAATAGTTTTCGGATCATCGAAGAATTTCTCCAGCAATTTTTCATCATAGTCAGCAACGGCTTCAATGAGATGTTGTCTCCACTCATTTACTTCTTCAATCATATCTTCGGGAATGGGCACTTCTTTAAAAGTCATTCCCAATGTGGCATCATCCCAAACCATTCCTTTCATGGTAATCAAATCAACCACCCCCTTGAAATTGTCTTCTGCACCTATAGGTAATTGTAATGGCACTGCTTTTGCACCCAGCATTTCCTTCACTTGTTTTACCACATTTAGAAAGTCAGCCCCGGCCCGATCCATTTTATTCACAAATCCTATCCTTGGAACTTTATAGCGGTTCGCCTGGCGCCAAACGGTTTCACTTTGAGGCTCTACGCCACTAACTGCACAAAACAAAGCCAGCAAGCCATCCAAAACACGCAATGAACGCTCAACTTCTACTGTGAAATCAACGTGCCCGGGAGTATCAATTAT